>CAYMQP010000019.1:0-6509 GCA_964392505.1 uncultured Bacteroidales bacterium | reverse complement strand
TAGTTACTTCTACCTGCCTAGCACCGTTTATTACACCAAAAATGGTATTTGCGGTAGCAAGACCCAAATCGTTATGGCAGTGTGTTGAGATTATCGCCTTATCGATGTTTTTCACATTTTCCCTCAGATACCGGATCTTTGCGCCATACTCCTCGGGAATACAATACCCCGTAGTATCCGGAATATTTACTACAGTTGCCCCTGCAGCTATGACAGCCTCAATAACTTTGGCAAGATAAACGTTTTCGGTTCGCCCGGCATCCTCGGCATAAAATTCCACATCGTCAACAAACTTTTTCGCATACTTCACGGCATTAACAGCGCGATTAATAATCTCCTCCTCATTCGATTTAAGCTTATGATGAATATGGTAGTACGAAGTTCCGATGCCCGTGTGAATCCTTTTATTCTTTGCAAATTTCAGCGAATCGGCAGCAATCTCTATATCCTTATTAACAGCCCGTGTAAGAGCACAGATAACTGGTTTCTGAACAGCTTTCGAAATTTCAACTACCGAAACAAAATCACCCGGACTTGATATCGGGAAACCTGCTTCGATAACATCAACACCCAGTGCTTCAAGTGCTTTGGCCACCTCGATCTTCTCGACTGTGTTTAACTGACAGCCCGGCACCTGTTCGCCATCGCGCAGCGTTGTATCGAAAATATATAATTTATCACTCATTTCTTTCTGTTTTATTAATAATACATTGCATAATTCTCATACTGTAAAAAATTGACTTTTCATTGGTTTATGTGTTTACCAATTATTCATTCTTCCCCCCTGAGGGGGTAGCAATGTATCGAGTGTTAATACCAGTTCGGCCGGATAGCGTTTCATTGTTTCTGTTTCTATAGTAAAAAACCGAGGGCTGCTCTCAGCGGAGAACAGCCCTCGTATACTTTTCATCTATACTCATACTATTCTCACTGTGGTATTCTGATAATACCAAGAAGAAGAATGCTGAGTATAGAAATAATAAAATTCATTGTTTTACAATTGAGGCACAAAAATACTGATAAATATCATTTTTCAAAACTATTGAACAAAAAAAACAGCTATTTAATTTTCATTTAGTTTCTGTGACCGGTCATATAATTGATTAACAAGCAGTAATGTTTTAGACCTCATTTTCCATCGCCTCCATTACATCACTGGTAAGTTCAAGATTATGATAAACATTCTGAACATCGTCCAGCTCCTCAAATTCTTCAATGATCTTTAATACCTTTTTAGCATCAATGCCTGTAAGTTCTTTTGTTGTGTTGGGTATGCGTTGCAACTCGGCATTTTCGATCTCAACACCCATTTCATCGAGCTTTTTTTGTATGCTTCCAAAATCTTCCAGTGCCGTTGTAAGAATAAACACATCATCTTCAACTTCGCAATCTTCAATACCGGCATCAATAATTTCAAGTTGAAATTCATCAGGATCGAGATCATTTTTCTTAACAGTAAAAACCCCCTTGTGGTCAAATATAAAACTGAGTGATCCGTTTGTGCCCAGGTTACCTCCCTTTTTGTTAAAGATTGAACGTACCTGACTCACTGTTCGCTCATTGTTATCGGTAAGACATTCGATAAAGACAGCTACTCCATGCGGGGCATAACCTTCGAAAGTAACCTCCTGCAGATCGGCACCCTCCTTATCGGCCTTGTTAATTGCTCTCTCGATATTATCTTTCGGCATATTGGCTCCCTTGGCGTTTTGTATAGCCAAACGTAACCGGGAATTTGCTTCCAGATCGGGGCCACCTTCTTTTACTGCAATAGATATTTCTTTCACTATCCGTGAAAAAATCTTGCCTTTCTTGGCATCCATGGCGCCCTTTTTCCTTTTAATAGTCGACCATTTGCTATGTCCTGACATATAGTGGATTTTTGAATATTATTTTATTTCAAGGCATAAAATTAAGAATTTATGAAATATGTGAAAACGAATAAACACAGGTTTGAAAATAGTACAAGTTTCATTAAATCAATATTTTAATTTGTTAATATGCATCTCCGATACCTAATAATTTATATTTCCACCCTGTTTTTGAGTGTTGTTTATTTGTCAACTGTCTAATAAATAAGATGTAATAGAACGAATTAGCTTAACGATTGTTAATTTTGAAGTATACAATTGGTTATGGCATTATTTTCAAATATAAAATTCAAAATAGTCTTGCTATTAAGTTTGACGTTATTTTCCTTTCAGGATGAAGATCCGGGTAAAAGAAACGTTACGAAAATCGTTAACAGATTCCAATCTTTTGTTGATTCGATACATCCCCAAAAAATATACCTTCACCTTGACAAAGAGATTTATTATGTTAATGAAAGAATCTGGTTTAAAGCCTACCTTTTACATGAACCAACATTAATTCCCGATTCTTCGAGCGACCATTTATATGTTGAACTAGTAAATTCATACGACCAGATAGTACAAATTATTCGCGTCAATTCCGATATAGAAAATAGTTCGGGCAGCTTTTACCTTGGCGATACCATACCTGAAGGAATTTACCAGATAAGGGCGTATACAAACTGGATGAAGAATTTTGGTCCGGAATATTTCTTTTCCAAGAATATTAAAATTAGAAATCCAAAAAAGCAATATCTAATTACCCCAAAAGAAGCAAGAACGAACCGGAGAATATTAAAAAAATCGGACAAAAACAGAGAACTCTTTACTATAGGATTTTTCCCCGAAGGAGGTGATTTACTCGAGAACATTGAAAGCAGAGTTGCATTTAAAGCTGAAGACGGTTATGGCAATAGCGCTGAAATAACCGGCAGTATTGTAGATAAAAATAAAAACACCATCGTTAGTTTTAGTTCGATACACAATGGAATGGGTAGTTTTAAACTAACACCTGAGAAAAATAATAGTTATACAGCCTATGTTAAGTTTCCTGATGGCTCTCAAAAAAAATTGGTTCTGCCTGAAGCTAAAACCAATAGTGTTGGCCTAACATTGAAAGTTTCTGATAAATTGATTGATATTAAGTTGTTATCGAATAAAATGCCTTCCAGCGACCGTCCGGCCAACGAATTTGTGCTTATTGGCCAGATAAGAAGCAAAATATATTATGCTGCGTATATTAATTTGCTTGATCGCGATAGTATTTTCAGGATATCTCCCGATATGTTTCCCTCAGGAATTGTACACTTTACCTTATTTAACAATCGTTTGCAGCCAATTGCCCAGCGATTACATTTTATTAACCATAACGACTTTCGGTATTTTGACATAAATAGTTCAACCAGGCAAGACAGTATCGAAGTTCAAATAAACCCAAAAACCGATTTGAATGAAGATGAAAAATTCATGGGATCAGTGGCCGTTGTTGTTGCGGACCAGAAAAATACGGTGTATCCAGATAACCATATTATTACCAGATTGCTTTTAACTAGCGATTTACCCGGAATTATTGAACAACCCGATTATTACCTGAACACAGCAAATCCCATTGTTGCTCAGCATACCGATTTATTAATGCTCACTCACGGTTGGAAACGTTTTATTTGGGAGGATATACTGGAAGGTAATTTCCCAAAAATAAAATTTGAAAAGGAAGAGGGCATTACGATCACAGGCATGATTACACGCGAAATATTTGAATTCCCTATTAAAAATGCCGATGTTCGATTGTATATCATGGATGAATATAATGATGAATTTCAAACTCGTACGGATAAAAAGGGATCGTTCTTTTTCAATCAAATGTATTATTATGATACGGTTAATGTAAAAATTGTAGCTCGAAAACCAAGAGGGGGTAAAAATCTTTTAATTCATCTGGAAGAAGAATCGTATGACCAGATCGTCGACAGGTATGGCGATTTCTTTTTAACTACTTCTTCAAAACTGGATATGAAAGCCTATCGACATTTGCAGTCGGAGATTGCCAGAGAGGAAATGCGCATTAGAGAGAAGGAACTTGATTCGATTTTTAGGGATAATATTTACGGAACGCCCGATTATGTACTTTGGGGTGATGAAATACCTTCGGGTTATACCAATTTGCTCGATGCCATGCAAGGGCGTATACCTGGTGTTAATATTGTGGGCGATCGCGTAACTATCCGGGGTATTAACTCCATAATGGGCAGTAACGAACCTTTATTAGTTATCGATGGTATACCAACCAGTATGGATGCCATTAACAGTATCCCTGTTCAGGATGTTGAGCGCATTGAAATACTCAAGGGCCCCAGTGCAGCCATGTACGGTAGCAGAGGTGCTAATGGTGTAATTGCTATCCATACCAAAAGAGGTATGTTCATGAAAAAGGGAGAAATCGCATTCTCGATGCTGGGTTACCATGTTACCGAACAATTTTATTCCCCGGCACCGAAAGCAATAGATAATAGAATACAAAACAATCAATTACCCTTAACTATCTTTTGGGAACCTAATATAACTCTTAACCAGAAAGATATGTTAGATATTGTTTTCCCTTCAAAAACACCCGATAAAGGTTTTTATGTAATATTTGAAGGCATTAGTAACCAGGGTAAGGCAGGTTACAGTTATGCTTTTTTTAGAAATTAGAATAGTCTGACTTTCAATTAACGGCTCATTTCCTTAAATTCCACTTCCGAACTAAAACATTGTTCGAGTTCTTTCGAGAATCTGCAAATATATTCCCGCAAATCATCATCGATATTAATGATTAGCAATTGAATCCCAATATTCACCGCCAATCCCCGCATAAGATTGAGCATTTCAAGAGCTGACTTATCAATCATACGGACACCAAGCAAATTCAGAACGATTCTATCGCACGATTGCTTCATCCCTTTCATGATCAATTTGCGAAGTTTGTTGTAATAATGATAATTAATTCTTCTGATATTGTAAGCAGTTATGTAAACTGTCTTATTGAAATATTCTACCGAAAACATAGGTAGGCATTTTGAAATTAACGGCTACAAATATAGACAGAAATTCTACCGTGCAATATTTCAATACTATTAATTATAAACAAGGGGTTTTTGTTTAGTCGAATACTTAACTTATAAAGAAATATGATGCACTAATCAAGCAATTTAAATCCCTTACCATGGATGTTAATAATTTCGACTGAAGGATCTTCTTTCAGGTATTTTCTCAATTTAGCTATATAAACGTCCATACTTCTGGCATTGAAATAATTATCATCAATCCATATGGTTTTTAGTGCAAAATTTCTTTCCAGTATTGAGTTTTTATTAAGACATAGGAGCTTTAGTAATTCAGTTTCTTTGGTAGTGAGTTTCTGAATCTTATCGCTAAATGTAAGTAGTTGTTTTTCTGTATCGAAATGATACTTTCCTATGGTAAATTCCTTCTGAGGGTTGAATTTTCCATGTCGGCTGGTCCGGCGCAGGATAGCTTCGATCCGATACAAAAGTTCTTCCATACTAAATGGTTTCGAAATATAATCGTCACAACCTGCCTTGAAACCTTCAAGAATATCTTCTTTAAGCGATTTTGCGGTAAGAAAAATTATAGGAATTTCGTTATTAGTCATTCTTATTTCCTTTGCCAGGGTATATCCGTCTTTAACCGGCATCATGATATCGAGAATACACAAATCATAATGACGTTTTACAAAATTCTTATAAGCGATTTCTCCATTCGGATACCAATCGGTATCGTATTTCTTTGCAATAAGATATTCCTTTAGTAAGGAACCCAGATTTTCGTCATCTTCAGCCAACAATATCTTAATTTCGCTCATCACATTACGATTTAAGTGGAAGATTAATACTAAAGGTAGTACCTGAACCTAATTCAGAATCGACACGGATTTTTCCTTGATGTTCCTCTATAATTTTCTTTACATAGCTTAAACCCAGTCCGAATCCTTTAACATTATGAACATTCCCGGTTGATACCCGATAAAATTTGTCAAATATGCGGCGCTGATTTGATTTGCTGATACCAATACCATTGTCTCGTACCGAAATTATTAATTCATGATCCTGATTCCGGGTCCCAATATAGATTTCCGGGTTTTCAGATGTATATTTCACAGCATTATCCAGCAGATTTGATATTACATTGGTAATATGGGTAGGGTCAGCCAAAATTGTATCTACATCGGCATGAAGCGATGGAATAAGCATACCGTTTTTTGCCTCGACCTGCAGATAGAAATTTGTAATAACCGATTCAATGATTTCATGTGCTGAAACATCTTCGAACTGCAATTTCAAATCACCCTGATCAAATTTTGCCATTTGCAATACCCGCTCCACCTGATATCCCAACCGCTTACTTTCATCGGAAATAATGCCTGATATACGATCGTAATTTTTTTCAGATGATGCAATACTTTTATCGTTTAACATTTGTGAAGCCAGTGATATGGTCGAAATAGGAGTTTTAAGTTCGTGCGTCATATTATTAACAAAATCGCTCTTCATATCCGAAAGCCTTTTTTGTCGCAAAATTATGAAGAGTGTTAATGAAAATGTAAAAATTAAAAACAGGGTAAGTATCGATGATGAAATCCCCATGAAACCCAATGAC
>CAYMQP010000018.1:0-23695 GCA_964392505.1 uncultured Bacteroidales bacterium | reverse complement strand
ATGATATAATGAAAATGATGAATACAAATTTTCTGGTTCCTGTTAAATTGATACAACAGCTATTTCCTCAAATTGGAGGTAAAAAACCTACACATATTGTAAATATTGGGAGTATGGGAGGATTCCAGGGTAGTGTAAAATTTCCGGGACTGAGTATTTACAGTGCTACTAAAGCAGCACTTGCCTCACTTACTGAATGTCTTGCGGTAGAATTAGCTGATAAAAATATTTATGTTAATTATTTGGCGCTAGGAGCTGTAAAAACCGAAATGTTCGATGAAGCTTTTCCTAGCTATGAAGCTCCAGTTACAGCCAGTGAAATGGCTGAATATATTACTGATTTTGCGTTAAAAGGATTCAGATTTCACAATGGTAAAGTAATACCTGTGTCAACGTCTACACCCTAAAATTTTATGAAAATAAAATCCACTATCCTTATCGATATCAAATTATAAATTCTATTTGAATTTGCTCCTCCTATTTTATCATATTTAACTCGTCGTATTCTTTAGGGTTTAGCTGCCCCTTAAGAACTAGTAATCCATTCCAGACAAGAGCATGTAATTCATCTTCTCCCGGATAAATTACTACGGGAGCAATAAATGACACCATAGATTTGATGTATTCCACTACCATAGGATTATGGGAAATACCACCAGTTAAAATAATGGCATCCACATCGCCTTTAAGCACAGTAGCCAGCGCACCTATTTCTTTTCCAATCTGGTACGACATAGCATCCTGTATTTCACGGGCTTTTTTATTGCCATCTTGTGCCATTAGCTCAACCTCATATGCATTATTTGTGTTTAAGTAAGCCATGTATCCCCCCTGGCCGGTTATCATTTGTTTCACTTCATCATGCGTTACTTTGCCTTCGAAGCATAATCTGGCTAATGCACCTGCAGGTAATGTTCCTGTTCTTTCAGGAGAAAATGGGCCTTCGCCATCGAGACCGTTATTTACATCAATTACTCGTCCCTTATAATGTGCTGCGGCCGTAATTCCGCCTCCCATATGTACAATAATCAGGTTAAGATCTTCGTATTTATGGTTTATTAACCGGGCATAGGCTCGTGCTGTTGCTTTGTGGTTAAGTGCGTGAAAAATTGATAGCCGTTTAAAGCTTGGATGACCTGTGTATCGGGCAACATCCTGCAACTCATCAACAACTACAGGATCGGCTATATAAGCTTTACATTTTGGTATTTGCTTGGCAATTTCATCGGCGATAAGTGCTCCCAGGTTACTGGCATGTTCACCCAGCTGACCTTTTCGTAGATCTTCTTTCATTCGTTCATTAATCCTGTAAACGCCTGATTGGATAGGCTTAAGCAATCCTCCACGTGCTACGATTACTTCAATTTTTTTTATATCGATTTGTGAATTTTTAAGTTCTTCGAGAATATGATCTTTGCGATAAGCATACTGATCGGTGATTTTATTAAATTTTTTTAATTCTTCTGCCGAGTGAGTTATATTTTTTAGAAATATTGGTTTTGAATTAAGGTAAACAGCAATTTTGGTACTAGTCGACCCCGGGTTTATGGCAAGAATTGAATGTAGCATATATCAAAGCTAATAAGTATTGCTGAGATTATAAGCTAAAGCTATGGAAAATAGTTTACTTTCTTCCGAATCGGTTCTCGATGTTAGTACAACCGGAGCATCAGCACCAATGAGAATGCCAGCAGCTGTAGCTCCTCCTAAATAGGTTAAACTTTTATATAGTACGTTGCCCACAGTAATTTCCGGTACTACTAGGATGTCGGCATAGCCGGCTACTTCGCTTTGTATGCCTTTATGCTGGGCTGCTTCAGCTGCTATGGCAATATCAAGCGCCAAAGGACCTTCAAGACAACATTCAGCAATCGGTTCCTTTTTATGTATTTGAATTATTTCTGCGGCATCGACTGTAGATTTCATTTTTGGATTAATTTTTTCGATGGGAGCAAGCAACGCCACTTTAGGATGACTTATACCAAGCGAATGAAATGCATTAACGGCGTTACGGATTATTTCAATTTTAATTTTGATATCCGGATTAATGTTTATAGCCGCGTCGGTTAATCCGAATAATTTTGGATAATAGGGCGATTCAAACAAACCTATATGACTTAAAGATCCGGTTGATGTGATCCCGGTTTCTTTATTCAGAATTGCTTTAATAAATATTTTTGTCGGAAGTAATCCTTTCATAATCATATCGACTTTTCCTTGTCTGACAAAATCAACCGAGAGTTGAGCCGACTCTAGTTCACTGGTAACATGGTACAATTCATTCAATGGTATTTTAAGGTTCTTCCTGTTTATTATTTCCGTTATTTTAGTTTTATCGCCCACAAGAATAGGATTCAGAAGCCCGAGGTTATATATTTTTGCTATTGCCTGCAGAATGTATTCATCTTCAGCTGATGCTATTACGATATTTCTCGTTTTCTTCTTGCTCTGGGCAAGGGTAATTAATTCGTGTAAACTTTTCATTCTTTTATTATTATTGTTTTTCCGATATAACATCCATGGTTTCTTTGGCTATAACAAGCTCTTCGTTAGTGGGTATCACCATCGCAGTCACCTTTGAATTTTCCGATGAAATTACCTTTTCTTCATTCTTAGTAGTATTATTTATCTGTGAATTTATTTTAACACCCAGATAATTTAATGTATTACAAACTTCATGGCGTGTAATTGCGCTGTTTTCACCAATACCCCCTGTAAAAATCAGTAGATCGCAACCATTAAGAACAGCTGAATACGCTCCAATATATTTTTTTATTCGATACCAGTACATCTCCAAAGCCAACTGGGCAATGGGATTAGTTTCAGCCATTACTTCAATTTCACGTAAGTCAGAAGATATTCCTGTTATCCCCAGCAATCCACTTTCCTTATTTAACAAGTTAATAAGCGTATTATAATCAAGGTTTTCCTTATTCATAATATAGGGTAGTATTCCAACGTCTACATCTCCTGGTCGTGTTCCCATAATAAGTCCTTCCAACGGCGTAAATCCCATAGATGTATCAACCGATTTTCCATTATCGATTGCTGCAATTGATGAACCATTACCCAAGTGACAACTTATTATTTTCTGTTTGGTTAATTCTAAGTTCAGCAATTCACAGGCTCTCCTTGAAACATAATAATGGCTTGTGCCGTGAAACCCATATCGCCGAATATGGTATTTTCTATACCACGAATAAGGAAGAGCATACATATAAGCATGTTCGGGTATGGTTCGATGAAATGCAGTATCGAAAACAGCTACCTGCTTAATTTCAGGTACAAGTTTACGTAAAGCAGTTATGCCCTCTAAGTTCGGAGGATTATGTAAAGGTGCCAGTTCGTTGTAATTCTGTAATTCTTCTATAATAGTTTGGTTAAGCAGTATACCCGATTGAAATTTGCTTCCACCATGACCAATTCTGTGACCGACGGCATCAATATAGGAAAGACTTTGCAGGCAACCGTAAGTTGAATCGATTAGTAAATGAATTATTGCATCAATTGCTGATTTATGATTCGCTATTTTTTTTTCAAATGTTACTAACGGTTTATTTTTCTTCTGAATTCTGATAACGGAATCGGGCAACCCAATTTTATCCACAATGCCTTTTACTAATACTTCAGAATCGGGCATTTCGAAAAGCTGATACTTTATCGAAGAACTTCCGCTGTTGATAACGAGAATCTTCATTAGGTAATGATAATGATTAATATATAACCAAAATGCCTTTTTTCATATGATTTTCATCAAGTATATGATCCTTTAATAAGTTGAGAAATTATGAAATAAGTAATTGACAATTAAAGCAAAATAATTTGAATTGATGAAAAAATAACTGCAAAAGAAAATTGCGAATCGAATATAATAGAATTTAACAGCACTATAACCGGCTAAAGATACAGTAATTCACCAATTTTCCCGAGTATTTCAGTGGCCTTTCCTTTAAGAAAAATATCAGTAACTGAATTTGTAAGGTGAGATTTTTTAATATTGACTTCAATTATTTTTGCGCCATTTTTTTTTGCTAATACTGGTAAATCTGCTGCTGGAAGAATTTCGGCATGAGTACCAATCATAAGCATCAAATCGGTTTTATTGATTTCTTCGTAAGACTTATTCTTAGCATAATTGGGTATAGATTCGTTAAAGAAAACAATATTGGGTTTTAGAATACCTTTACAAATATAGCAGGTAGGCGGCAGATAATTAAGATCGGCAAAACTAATATCGTATTCGGAACTGCATTCGGTACATATTAACTTTTTATAATTGCCATGTAATTCATAAACATTTTTGCTACCAGCCTTTTGGTGGAGATTATCGATATTTTGTGTAATTATTGATTCAATGAAGCTTCTTTCTTCCATTTTTGCCAATACTTCATGAGCAGTATTTGGTAGAGCTTCTCCAAGTTTATCATAAAAGAGTTCCTTAATTTTCATCCACGATTGCAATGGCTTTTTTAAAAAGAAATCTATTTCAAGATATATAGGATGATGCGTATTCCAAATACCATCTTCACCTCTGAATGCAGGAATTCCACTTTCAACCGAAATACCTGCTCCTGTAAATGCTATAGCATATTTGGCTTTTCGAATCAGTTCAACTGTTTTCTGAATATTAACTAAATCCATCTGAGCGATATGAGAATGTGCCGGTTACCAATCGTAATTCACCGGGGATGCAAATTTATAATAACAGTATTATTCTATTAAATCTAGTTCGTATTAAAATATTTACTCGTTTTCTTCTACAAGATTCTTATATACCGAAACCGTAGTATCTTCATTAAACTGGATTTTAAAATTCAGTTTTTTGAAGACTGCTATCATTGGTTTGTTATTCTTTGTGGTTTCAGCGATTAGGCGTTTAATACCTCTGTTTTTTGCTATGTTCATACAATATTCTGTAAGAATTTGTCCTAATTCTTTTTTTTGCCATTTATCGGTAATAAGAATAGCATATTCCATAAATTCAACATCGGGGTCGGCTATCAATCTGCCAACTCCAATCAGTTTACGCTTACCTTCTACTTCAAGTTCGGCAACGATGGCAATTTCTCTGTCGTAGTCGATAAAACAAAATTGTGATGCCACGGTATGTGAATCGAAATAAAAGTCGGAACGAAAACGCAAATAAATCGATTCTTTCGAGCAACTTGCCAACAATTCAAGCCACATGGGTTCATCTTCAGGTTTAATGGGTCGGAGCAATACCTGTGTACCATCGTTGAGTGAGGCTTCAGAAATTAAACTTTCGGGGTATGGTCTTAAAATCAGGTGTGAATAATCCCGTACATATTTATCAAGCATATCCTGATCCACGACAATTCGGGCATCGAGGGCAATTACATCTTCAGGAGTTACCAGAATTGGATTAATGTCCAGCTCTTCAATTTCAGGATAGTCAGCAGCCAAATATGATAACCGAATAATTACTTCAATAAGCTTCTCAATATTCTTGGGTTTGCTTCCCCGGTAACCTGTGAGTAAAGGATAAATTTGAAGCGATTGAAGCATTTGACGGGCAAGCTGTTCATTCAATGGAGGAAATTCCAATCGTCTGTCTTTAAAGAGTTCTGCGGTTGTCCCCCCCATACCTACCAGCATAACTGTTCCGAAAACAGGATCTTTTTTAGTACCCAGAATCAATTCCACTGCATTTTTTGAAGAAATCATTTTTTGAATTGTAACACCTTCAATTTTTGCTTCAGGTAACTTTTCTGATACGGTTTTGATCATGTTTCTGTATGAGGCACTGACCATTTCTTTATCACGAATATTCAGAGCAACACCTCCTGCATCCGACTTATGTGTAATATCAGCCGAGTAAATTTTCAATACTACGGGATACCCTTTCTTTTCAGCAATTTTAACAGCTTCATCTTCAGTAACAGCAACTTCGGGCTGAGTTGTCGTAATCCCATAATCGTTAATTAGAAGTTTTGAATCGTCTTCATTTAATATTCTTGCTTTTGGAAATATTTTAGTAAGATACTTGGTTCGCAAAACTTCACGATTATAACTAAAGGAAACAGGAATCTCTTTTGGTGTTTCATAAAGGTTTTCCAGATTTTTTGAATAATGCGATAACGTCATAAATGCTAAAATAGCTTGTTCGGGTGTGCTATAAGCAGCAATTCCGGCGTTATTAAAAACATTCATCCCATCTCTCATATTGAGCCCCCCCAGCCATGCCGCCATGATTGTTTTGGAAGTTTTTTTAGCGAGATCTGCTACGGCTACTGCAGTTTCTGTTGGCGCTGTCATTGCTTGTGGAGTAAGAAGCACGAGCACAGCATGAACATTTTCATCTTCCAACACAATTTCGGTTGCATTCGCAAATCGCTGGGGTGTAGCATCTCCTAAAACATCGACCGGATTACCATGGGACCAGAATGGCGGCAGATAATCGTTTAGTTTCTGCATTGTCGTTTCGCTAAGGTGAACCAATTTTCCACCCAGTGCGATCAATGAATCGGTTGCCATAACTCCAGGTCCTCCTGCATTAGTTATGATGGCCAGATTAGATCCTTTTGGCGCCCTTTTACGTCCTATCAGATCGGTAAAGTCGAAAATATCGCCGAAATTATAAACCCGGGCTATACCGGCTCTTCGGAAAACCGCATCGTAAATGGAATCTTCCGAAGCCATAGCTCCGGTATGCGAAGCTGCTGCTGCTGCTGATTCGGGGAAACGTCCTGATTTATATACAATGATGGGCTTTTTTCTGGCAAAAGCCCGGGCAGCCGACATAAAGATCCGGGCATTGGAAAGCGACTCGACATAAAGCACAATTGATTTCGTGTTAGGATCCTGGCCAAAATAGTCGATCAGGTCGCCAAAATTAACATCTACCGAATTACCGATAGAAACAAAGTACGAGAATCCTACATTATTTTCAAATGCCCAATCGAGTAATGATGTACACAATGCTCCCGATTGGGATATAAAACCGACATGCCCAAATTGTGGCATACCATCGGCAAAACTAACATTCATACTAAGACCAGGGACTATTATTCCCAGACAATTCGGCCCGATGATTCGCATATCAGGAAATTTTGCTTTCTCTTCCTTAACCTGTTCTTCGAGTTTTCTACCTTCCTCACCCGATTCCTTAAATCCCGCCGACATAATGATAATGCCATGAATTCCTGCTTCGCCACATTCTTTGATAAGCTGAGGAACAATCTTAGCTGATGTCATAATAACTGCCAGATCGGGAATTTTTGGCAGGCTTTGCACATCGGGATAACACGGAATTCCCAGGACGGCTTCCCGTTTCGGATTAACAGGATATACTACACCGCTGTATCCTCCTCCAACCAGGTTCTTTAAAGTAATTCCTCCAACACTTTTTGGATCGTTCGATACCCCAATTAACGCAATTCGCTTGGGTCTGAATATGCTATCTAGCTTTTTTATAGGCATTATAAAATAGTTTTAATTGTATTTGTAATTATTACAAATACTAAAATTATATAACGAAAATTACTTTAAAAGCCTTGAAAAAAAAATGATGTAGGTTTATTTTTAGTTTTAAAACCTCTTGATAGCAATAATAAATAAACAACCTTCTTACCCTTAATAGGGAAGAAGGTCAAGAAATAATTTAATTATTATTTTTTAGCAGGCCGTACAATAAGTGTTAATACAGTTCCTATCAATACAGCTATACCTGAAATAGTGAATGCAAGAGGAAAGTTACCAAGGTCGCCCATTTTACCACCAAGTATGGGCCCTAAAATACCTCCTACACCATAGGCAAGAAATACAAATGGATAATTTTGTCCAACATTTTTGGCTCCGAATGTATCGGCTGTAATGGTAGGAAATAAAGCAAAGTTACCACCAAAATTAAAACCGATTAAAGTTGCTCCCAGATAGAGTAACACTTCATTCCCTGCCATATATGTAAAAAGGATAACAATTATACCCTGTGTAGCGGTCATTATAATAATTGAGGCTTTACGTCCCAGTTTGTCACTCAATGTACCCCAAATTATTCGTCCCAGACCATTTGCTAAACTAAAAAATACTGCCATAGCCGTACCGGCAATAGCACTTGCCTTTAAGGCATCCATTCCGGCGTTTTGCAAAGCCTCCATAGGATATAGTTTCATGAGTCCGATAGACATCAATCCTGCACCTGCGCTAAAGACAAACGTAAGAAATATCAGATAGAATTGTATTTTGCCCAGCATTTGGTTACTGGTGAATTCTTTGTCGTCGTTACTAACCGAGGTTGTAGCTTCTTTTACTTCAAATCCCTCAGGTTTCCATCCGGCCGGAGGAAATTTCATCCATAATCCGCCAATAACAACCATAAGTGCGAATGCAATCCCGTAAATAATGAAAGTTGTAGCCAAACCCGTATTTTGTATTAAATTGCCCCATTCTCCTGCAAGCTTAACCCAAAGCATAGCACCAAAGCCGAAACCAGCAACTGCAAGCCCCGTGATTAATCCTTTCTTATCTGGAAACCACCGCATTCCGACAGCAATAGGCACTACATAAGCAAAACCTATTCCTGCACCTCCTATTAATCCAATTAGGATTAGTAACGCCCAAAAATTAGTACCTCCTGTAACGCCTGCTAATAAATATCCCAAACCAAGCACAATTCCTCCAATCCATGCAAGTCGCTGTGGACCCCATGAATTGAGTTTTTTACCGGCAAATACCATAAAAATTGCAAATGAAGCCAATCCAACAGCAAATACCCATTGAGTGTTTTCTTTCGACCACCCTTCTGCTACTAGTGAGGGTGTGAATACCGACCAGGCGTATATTGCACCAAGAGCAAGTTGAATAAGTATGGCGCCTACAACTACCATACCTCTGTTCATTACTTTTGTGTTTTCCATTTTTTCAGTATTAAGAAGTCGGAAATAAATTGATAATCAATTACTCCCGACTTCAGATTTTTTTATATATTGAATTTATATTATCGTTTTACTTCAACTTTAGCACCGGAAATAATTTCTTCCACAATACCCGGGTCGAGCAGGGTAGAAGTATCGCCAAGGTTAGTAGCATCACCTTCTCCAATTTTACGCAAAATCCTTCGCATAATTTTTCCTGATCGAGTTTTAGGCAATCCGCTGACTATTTGAATTAAATCAGGTTTTGCAATAGGACCTATATATTTAGACACAGTATCCCTGATCTCACTTTCAATTGTCTTCCTTTCTTCATCAGAAAGTTCTTCACATATTACATAGGCATAAATGCCAGATCCTTTGATATCATGTGGGTATCCAACTACAGCTGACTCGTTTACTTTTGGATGCTGGTTTATAGCGTCTTCAACCTCAGCAGTGCCAATTCTGTGGCCCGAAACGTTTATAACATCATCAATACGACCTATAATTCGATAATACCCTTCTTCATCGCGTTTTGCACCATCACCGGTAAGATATAATCCTTTGAATATAGAGAAATATGTTTCAAAGCAACGCTTATGATCACCATAGGTTGTGCGGATCATACCAGGCCAGGGGAATTTAATACATAAAATACCCTCTACACTATTACCTTTTAATTCATTACCATCAGAATCGACTAATATTGGTTGAATACCCGGAAGCGGAAGAGTTGCTAATGATGGTTTTGTAGGTATAATACCTGCCAATGGTGTAATCATAATACCACCGGTTTCAGTTTGCCACCATGTATCAACAATAGGGCATTGTCCTTTACCTACAATATCGTGATACCAACGCCAGGCTTCTTCATTAATGGGTTCACCAACAGTTCCCAGGACTCGCAATGAACTTAGATCGTGTTTGGTTACAAATTCATCGCCCATTGATATAAGGGCTCGAATTGCAGTGGGTGCTGTATAGAATTGATTAACCTTGTATTTATCGACTACTTCCCAGAATCTGCCAGCATCGGGCCATGTGGGAACGCCTTCGAACATAACAGAAGTTGCACCAGTTAACAATGGTCCGTATACAATATAGGTATGTCCTGTAACCCAGCCAATATCAGCAGTACACCAAAATATATCACCATCGTTATATTGAAAAACATTCTTAAAAGTATATTCGGCATATACCATGTATCCTCCAATGGTATGCAGAACTCCTTTTGGTTTACCAGTTGATCCTGAGGTATAGAGGATGAAAAGGGTATCTTCCGAATCCATAACTTCGGCCTTATTCTCTGTACTGACTCCTTTAATAAGATCATGCCACCAAATATCACGACCTTCGATAAAATTGATATCCTCCCCAGTTCGCTTGAGAATTATTGTATTTTTCACAGTTGGGCAATTTTCCAAAGCTTCATCCACGATTGCTTTTAAATGTATATTTTTAGCTCCACGATATCCACCATCGGATGTGATAACAACATTTGATGTAGCATCGATAATCCTATCGGCTAATGCTGTTGAGGAAAAACCAGCAAAAATGATTGAATGAATAGCTCCAATTCTTGCACAAGCCAACATGGCTATAGCCAACTCAGGAATCATAGGCAAATAAATCGCTACGCGGTCGCCTTTCTTTACTCCAATCTTTAGTAATCCGTTAGCAAATTGCTTTACTTTTTCGAAAAGTTCACCATAGGTTAATTTAACTTCTTTTTCTTTCGGATCGTTAGGTTCCCATATAATGGCTACCTGATCTTTACGCATAAACATGTTCCGCTCGAAAATATTCTCAGTAATGTTCAGTTTTCCGTTTACAAACCATTCAACAACAGGAGCTTTCGGTCCTTCAAATGTCCAATCTAAAACCCTGTCCCATTTTTTATGCCAGTAATGACTTTCAGCAATTTCTGCCCAAAATCCTTCAGGATCAGCCACGCTCTCCTTATATTTCTGCAAATACTCTGCTAAACTTGTTATCTTATTTGTCATAACTCTTAAATTGTTTAATATTATTTATGATTATTATTTAAACTTAATGATTTTTCTTCTTAAAACATATAATACAAACCGAGCAGGAAACGGAAATTAGGTATTTCTTTTGAATCTGTAACAACGCCCTTTTCATCAATGTTTTCAAGTCCTGTATTCTCGTCAACAGTGGCATAGGCAGCAACTGTATACTCTATTTCAGGGGTAATCCTAAATTTACCGTTAGTGTATATTACTCTAGGTGAAATTCTGTATATATAATTGATATTTGCTCCTCTTGCATACACATTTCCTCCGGCAAGTAGGGCATCTTTGGATCCTAAATTCTTTGTATATCCGCCAAATAAGCCAAATTGCCATTGATTCCCGTTTGTATGGATATCTGCCCACACGGAAAGGGTGCTTATAGGAGTATAGGTAATATTTGTAATACGTTGATTGGGAAACCCATCAGGTGGTGCAGGTGCAAAATCCATATAAATCACTTCTTTTTCGGTATACCCTCCCAAACCGGTCATGCTGTACATCATTTGCCCTAGAACGCCATATAATTTATAGGTTAATGGTTCTGTGGTAATTTTCAGGTAGCTGAAAGCACTGATTCCTGTAACTTTTTCACTCGTTTTTGTTCTAACTGTTTGTGCATTAAGTGAATCAGAAGTTTCAATATATAAGCGGGGCATAAGCGATTTATAATTTCCTCCAATACCTAATAGAAGTATATCAGAAGCATACTCTAAATATATATTCAATTCGGGAATACCGGAATTGATCAGATACTTAGGACTTTTTCCATTTGGCCCTGTACTCACAAAGTCTACTTGTTCAATAACAGCTCCGGATAGATTAATAGTTCCTATTTTTTTTGTAAATCGTATTTGCGGATTTCGTGTAAAAGGTTGAAACGGTGCCCCTGTATTAAAAGAAACAGTACCCGGATAACAAGCTGTTACGAACATGGGATGCCAGTATTGTCCGATCATTAATTCTGCTTTGTTCCATGATAATTTGGCCATTGCATGCCGCAAACGGAATACATTAATATTCGGATCAATATTTCCAAAAAAAGCTCCTTCGATAAGACCTGAAGTTTTGGCTCCAAAAGCATCAGGACCGATTATTTTACCTGTTAATCGTGTTTGAATAGAAAGTATATTAAACTTTGATTTTGCATTGATGTCGTTCCCGTCAAAGTCCAATAATTCATTTTGTGGATATAGGAGAAAATGTCCTTCCCGAATATCGACCGTTTGTCTTGAATCATATAAAATGTCGGTTTTTACATAACCGTGGAATTCGATTCCAAATTTCTTCTCTTCTTCATGTTTTTCTTGCTGTGTTAATCCTATTATAGGTATTTGTATAAAAAATAACAATAAATACTTTTTCATTCTAATAATTAACGCTTTGATGAGTAAATGCTTTTTGATAAAATAGATATCTAAAAACTGAATCTTCAGATATTCAAATTGAGAAGCAAAGATATATTTTAGGGTTGTAAAAACAAACAATACTTTCGCTCTTTTTTAATTCTGATTTGCTGTCAGATAAATATATAGATCGTTACTATGACTAATGTCATGTATTTTACTAATTATGTTGAAAAGTAATCATAATTTGAAAAAAAATACCGAGAAATTTATATTGAACTAAACTTAAAATTTGATTAATGGGATAGACGATTGAAATATCTTTCGTAATTTTTATCACAATAAACGATTGTATATATTTAAATATATAGATAATTCTATATATTTGCACTCTTATAATTATGAGTTACGTTGAGATAAATACCCGATACAGCAAATTAGCCGAAGAAAATTGCTGTTTATCATGCGGTAATGCAATTAATTATTCAAAAGCCACTACCGGTGAAATATGTGTCGATTTAGGAAGCGGCAGAGGTACCGATGCCTTGCGCTTATGCGAGGAAGTTGGCGAAAATGGTTTTGTTTACGGAATCGATATATCGGAAGGCATGCTGAAAAAAGCTATGACCACAGCTGAAAAAATGGGGATTAAGAATGTTAGCTTTTTAAAAACCGACCTGGAAGATTTACCAATTCAGGACCAAAGTATCGATCTGGTTATATCAAACTGCACCATTAACCACACAGCCGATAAACAAAAAGTATGGAATGAAATAGCCCGAATTCTAAAAAAAGAAGGCCGATTCGTTGTTAGCGATATTTACGCAACTACCCAGGTGCCGGAAAAGTATAAAAACGATCCTCAGGCAGTTGCCGAATGTTGGGCAGGTGCCATTACACGTGCTGAATATTTAAATCATCTTGAAAATGCTGGTTTTCGTGAAATTGTAGTAATTGAAGAAAGCAAGCCATATAAAAAAGGAGAAATTGAGGTATGTAGTTTTACAATACGTGGAAGGATGAATAAAAACTGTTGTTGTTCCTGATTTAAAGTTTATTTTATGAAATCGCTTATTAAAAAGAAAGACCAACAAAAACAAAAGATAGCTCAATGTTGTGCCAAACAATCGCGAATTGTTGCTGGGTGTCACGATTAATATTATTACAATACCCGATTTCATCTGATATAATTATTCTATCAGTTTTGTCGGTTTTTTACTGTTAGCATTTATAATTCTTTGATATTCATTAACTAGTGATTCTTTCCAAACACAATATAATATCTTCAATTGCAGAAAGTGACAATTATTTTATCGTAAATCTCCTTTCAAAACAAGCCGATATTTTAACAGCGGAGCAATATAAGCAGATTATATCGGGCAAGTATCCAAATAAGCAGGAGTTAATCGATAAAGGTTACTTAGTTGAACCCGAGGAAGAAAATAAAGAATTCAAAAAAAAATATCTGGAATTTATCGATAAGCGGGATAGTGATGAAATTCAGCTATTTTATGTACCAACTTACAATTGCAATTTCGATTGTTTTTATTGCTATCAGAATGAATATCAGCCGAATTTTTATAAACCAGACAATCAGGTAATTGAATCATTCTTCAGCTACATCGATCAACAATTTACACATCGCAGAAAATATATCACGCTGTTTGGAGGTGAACCTCTCCTTAATTCGAAGTGGAACAAAGACTTCCTGAATCGATTTATTTATAAAGCTGCAGAGCGAGAACTTGATATCGCCATTGTGACAAATGGGTACTATCTTACAAATTATCTTGATATTTTCAAAAAAGTGGCCATTAGAGAAATTCAGGTTACACTCGATGGCTTGGAAAGCATGCATAATAAGCGTAGACCATTAAAAAACGGTAAAGGTACTTTTAAACAAATTGTAAGTGGAATTGATAAGTCGCTGGAACATGGATTTCCTGTTAATCTCCGAATGGTACTGGATAAACAAAATATTAAGGAATTATCGAAAATGGCAAGGTTTGCAATTGATAAACAATGGACAAAATCTTCCCAATTTACAACCCAGATAGGCAGAAATTATGAATTGCATCATTGCCAGGTTAATTCCGATCGGTTATATAATCGTATTGGCCTGTATCAGGACATATATAAACAAATAAAAAAATATCCTGAAATACTTAAATTTCATAAACCGGCTTTTTCAGTTTCACATTTCCTTTTCGAGGAAGGAGAATTGCCCGATCCGTTATTTGATTCCTGCCCGGGAACTAAAACCGAATGGGCTTTCGACTATACCGGAAAAATTTATTCCTGCACTGCAACTGTCGGTAAGGCGGGTGAGGAGCTAGGTACATTTTATCCTGATATTTCACTCAATGAAGATCGTATTGCTGAATGGGAATCACGCGATATTCTTGCTATTCCAGATTGCCAAAATTGCAATCTACAATTGGCTTGTGGAGGCGGATGTGCTTCGATAGTGAAGAATCGTACGAACCTTTTATGTGCGCCCGATTGCCGACCGATTAAAGAATTACTGGGATTAGGCATGGCTACATATTTCCACGATTAATAAAATGAGATCTAAGCAACCTAGAAGTTTTATTTATAATTAAAAATGATGAAAGAAATATATGCTGATGATTTTGAGAAAGAAGTACTGAATGGAGATAGGGTAGTACTCGATTTTTATTCAACCGAATGTCCTCCATGCGATGCTTTGGAACCAAAGTATGAAGGTCTGGCTGAAATGTTTGGTGACGAGGCTAAGTTTCTGAAAATATTTCGGCAGGGAAATCGGGCTTTGGCTGAAAAATTAGGAGTATTTTCTTCACCGACCGTATTATTTTTTGAAAAAGGAAAGGAAGTGGGAATAAGGCTTAATGGAGGAATAAAACGATCGGAGCTTTTCGAAGGCATGAAAGTTTTAATAGGAAAGGAAAAGGTAAATAAAATCAAATCCAGTTTAAATCCAATTACTACACATTGCGATGTGGCTATTTTGGGAGGTGGTCCGGGAGGATTAACCGCCGGTCTTTATCTTTGCCAGGCACGCATTAATGCCATTCTTATCGATACAGGTTTTCCGGGTGGTCATGTATCAACAACACACGAAATTTCAAACTATCCAGGATATATCGATCCACAACCGGGATATATGCTTTCGCACAGTATGAGTGAGCAAACCAAACGCTGTGGTACTTCATATAAAGTTGCTGTGGATGTTACTCATGTCGATCTGATTAAGAAAGAAATAGTAATTGATGAATTTGAAACTATTAAATCGAAAAAGATAATCATTGCCACCGGAACTTCCCCAAACTGGTTGAATATTCCGGGTGAAAAGGAATATAAAGGTAGTGGACTATCGTATTGTGCTACTTGCGATGCAAAATATTTTGTTGATAAGGATGTAGTTGTGATTGGTGGTGGTAATTCAGCAATCGAGGAAACCGATTTTATTTCAAAATTCGCCAGTAGAATTACTATTGTACACCAGTTCGATAAGTTACAGGCTAATAAGCAGGCACAAGAAAAAGCCTTTTCTAATCCAAAAATCAGTTTCCTTTTTGAACATGAACCCCGTGCTTTCAGCAAGAGTGAAAATAAGATGCTTACCGAAATTGAAAATCTCAAAACAAAGGAACGCAGCGTACTTATTTCTGACGGTGTATTTATTTTTATCGGAATGAAACCAAACCTTGATTTTTTTAACACAGGTCTGAAACTTGATAAATGGGGTTATATCAATACCGACGAGGATATGCAAACAATTATTAAAGATGTATTCGCAGTTGGTGATGTCAGAAGTAAGAAGTATCGTCAGATAACTACAGCGGTGGCCGATGGAACAATTGCAGCCATTGCTATAACCAGGGAATTGGAAAAATAAATAATACCATAAGAATTAAAAAGAGCTGTCTTGATTTGCAGGTACAGCTCTTTTTATATGATTTTTATATAATTATCTACTTTGATACCACTGAATCACCAATATGTTCGGCAAGGAACTGCTCCATAGCCCGGTATAAATCGAATCGGTTTTCTTCGTTTCTGAATCCGTGTCCCTCATTGTCTTTTACCATATATTCAACTTCAATTCCCCTTGCTTTCAAAGCTTCTACCATTTGGTCCGATTCGGCTTTATTCACCCTAGGATCATTTGCACCTTGAGCAATAAATAAAGGAGCCATAATCTTATCGGCATGGAATGCAGGCGATACTTCAGCCAGTAAAAGACTATCCTCAATAGGGTCTCCAACCAGTTCGTACCACAATTCGCGCATAGGCTCCCAATAGGGAGGTATGGTGTTCATGAAAGTGAACATATTACTTACCCCTACATAATCAATACCACAGGCATATAGTTCAGGTGTAAAAGTCATACCTGCTAGTACGGCATATCCACCATAGCTTCCACCGAAAATACCTACGCGCTCGGGATCGACGATTTTATTTTCTATTAGCCAGTTTACCCCATCCGATATGTCATCTTGCATGGTTCTTCCCCATTGCTTAACTGATTTCAGCCAGAAATTTTTTCCATAACCAGTCGATCCTCTGAAGTTCATTTGTAGCACAGCATATCCGCGGTTGGCTAAAAATTGTGCGATTGGATTAAAACCCCAATAGTCGCGGGCCCATGGCCCTCCATGTGGATGAATTACCACGGGTAAATTTTTCGGAGTAATACCCTTAGGCAGAGTAAGGTAACCATGAATTGTAAGTCCATCGCGGCTGGTATACTCGATTGGTCTCATTTCGGCAAGTTGCTCTTCATTTAACCAGGGACTTATATCGGCAATTTTTGTCAGGTTTTTCGATTTACCATCCAAAAGATAGTATGAGCCTCTGTTACGGTCACTATATGTGCGCACAATAAATTTATTCTCCGAAGTATCTGTATCCACAATATCAATTTCGTATCCAGGTAATTTTTCCTGAAGATATTTATAACGCATCCGGGCTTCTTCATCAAAAAAATGTCGATGTCTTTTGTCCGTTGTATAAATGGCAGCCAGAAGTACTTTTCGTTTTTTTGAGTAGCTTAAACCTTTTACATCAACTTCATCGTTTTTGTAAAGGCTCTCATTTTCTTCTCCGGTTTCCGGATTAAAAATCACAATTTCTTCCTTATCACGGCCAATATTCGATGAAACATAAAGTTTGGTATTGTCGAAAGTAAAGAAATGCGGATTAAAGTTATCGCGCCAGCTTGTTGTTAGTACTTCTTTAAATTTTTCATTTTCATTATTACGGTAAAGCAGTGTGTGATTTACACCGCCGGTTATAGCATATGCAGCTCTAAGTTTACCTTCATGATCGGTAATCCAGCCTACAACATTTCCCGGATTTTCTGCCAGCATAATCATTTCACCTGTTTCAATGTTCAGGCGATATGGATCAAAAACCTTTGCATTACGTTTGTTCATGCCGATTAAAACTTCAGAAGGAATATCTTTTAAATCATCTATCAATATGGTTCTAACTCCCTCGAAACAGGTAAGGCATTTTAAATTACTTCCATCCAGATCAACACCATATAATTTATAATCTTCATTGCCTCCTTCATCTTTAACATAAAGAAGGCGGGAGGCATTTGCCCACAGATAACCTGCAATATCACGGTCGGTTTCAAAAGTTATTTGTTTGGCACTATCTTCATCAATTTTCCTAATAAATATATTCATTCGCGATTTCCATGGTGCTGTGTAGGAAATATGACTTCCATCAGGAGAGATTTTAAAATAAGCTTTTTCCGGATTTCTGAAGAAATCTTCAAGTTCGATTCTTGGCGGAACCTTGTCCACCCTATTACAGGCTGTTATTGAAATAATAACGCCCAACAGGTAAAACAGATTTGTTTTCATTGTTTAGGTTTAGATACTTATTATATTTGGCGATCTAATTTAGACCGCTTTCTTGCTATATGCAAGCAATTCGATAATAAGTTGATATTTTTAAGAAAAATTAACCAATATATCTGTAATCAGTTTGTTATAATAATTGAGGAATGGATAACTTAAAACAGTGGCTTGGGAGATTAGAAAAGAATATTGAGGGTGAGTTTTATCAGGATGAAACCAGTCGCTTATTATATGCAACTGATGCTTCGGCATACCAGGAGACTCCTTTAGCTGTTATTATCCCGCGTAATAAAGAGGATATCCGCAAAATTGTTGAGTTTTCAAGAGATGTTAATATTCCGATTATTCCCCGAACTGCAGGTACTTCCTTGGCTGGACAGGTAGTCGGAAATGGCATTATTGTCGATTGTTCAAAATACCTAACGAAAATAATTGAAATAAATACTGAGGAAAAGTGGGTGAGGGTTGAACCGGGTGTTGTACTTGACGAGCTTAATATGGAATTAAAAAAGTACGGACTTTATTTCGGCCCGGAAACATCGACATCGAACCGGTGCATGATCGGTGGAATGGTTGGTAACAACGCATGCGGAGCACATTCGCTGGTTTATGGCAGTACGCGTGACCATACTATTGAAGTAAAAGGATTTTTGAGCGATGGCTCTGAAGTTACATTTTCTCCCTTATCGCCAACTGATTTTAGCTTAAAATGCAAACAAACAAACCTGGAAGGCAAATTATATAATAACATATACGACATTTTATCCGATCGAGATAACCAGGAACGTGTTCGCAGAGAGTATCCTGATCCTGTTCTCGAACGAAGGAATACAGGGTATTCCATCGATCTGTTATTGGAAATGCAACCTTTCAAAGATAATGGTAAACCTTTCAATTTTTCTACCCTGATTTGCGGATCGGAAGGTACATTGATGTTTATAACCGAGATTAAACTGAACCTAGTTGAATTACCTCCTCCTGTAAACGGATTACTTGTTGTTCATTTAAACAATATTGAAGAATCGCTTAAAGCCAATATAATAGCATTAAAGCATAAACCAACAGCTATTGAACTGATTGACGAAATTATTCTACAATGTACCAAAAGCAGCATCGAACACCGGAAAAACAGGTTTTTTGTTGAGGGCGATCCTGGGGCCTTACTATGTGTTGAATTTGCCGCTCATACGAAAGAAGAAATTGAAAAAGTTGTTAATTCTTTAATATCGAACCTGAAAAAAAATGGTTTTGGCAATCATTTTCCCCTTCTCTTTGGATCTGATATATTGAAGGTCTGGGCATTACGTAAAGCTGGATTGGGTCTTCTTACAAATATTCCCGGCGATGCAAAACCTCATTCGGTAATCGAAGATACGGCTGTAAATCCGGAGTTGTTGCTTGAGTATGTTAAAGATTTTAATGAAGTATTATCCAATCTGAATTTGAGTTGTGTATTTTATGCGCATATTGCTACTGGCGAGTTGCATCTTCGGCCTGTCATTAATCTTAAAACTCATGAAGGTTTAAAACAGTTTCGCACTGTAGCAACCGAAATAGCCCGTATAGTTAAAAAACACCGGGGATCGCTTAGTGGAGAGCATGGCGATGGCCGTTTACGCGGTGAATTTATTCCTTTTATGATAGGAGAGGAAAACTACCAGTTACTCAAACTCATCAAACACACTTGGGATCCTGATAGTATTTTTAATCCGGGAAAAATAACGGACACCCCCCCGATGGATACATCGTTACGTTATGCACCGGGTCAAAAAACACCTGAATTTGATACGGTTTTCGATTTTTCAGAAACAAAGGGATTTATTCGTATGACTGAACAGTGCAACGGATCGGCTGATTGCCGGAAGTCGGCTATCATAGGAGGGACCATGTGTCCCTCGTATCAGGCATCGTTCGATGAAAATAAAACAACCCGTGCCCGAGCCAATATGCTTCGGAATATAATTAGCCAGAACGGGAAATCTAATCCTTTTAATAGTAAGGAATTATATGATATTCTCGATTTATGCCTTTCCTGTAAGGGTTGTAAGTTGGAATGTCCTTCAGGTGTTGACATGGCAAAACTTAAGGCAGAATTTCTTTATCAGTATTATAAATCGAATCGTATTCCCATACGCACTCGGTTGATAGCCTATTTTTCGACCCTGCAGGCTATTGCTTCGAAAGTGAGTAGCCTATACAATATGATTGTCACATCGGAATTTTTATCAAATCTGGTAAAAAGAACAATAGGATTTGCTACAAAACGCTCTTTACCAAAAGTTTACAGGCACACATTCAGAAAATGGTTAAAGAAAAACCTGGAGGACTTAAATAATCAACTTCCGGATAATGTAAAACCTGTATATCTTTTTATTGACGAGTTTACAAACTATAACGATGTGCCAATAGGACAATCAACAGTTAAATTGCTAAACAAGCTCGGTTACAGAATAAAATTTCTGGATAACAAGGATAGCGGCCGGCCTATGTTATCGAAAGGATTTCTCGGAAAAGCAAAAAAACTGGCAAAATCGAACGTTAATTTATTTCATTCTAAAATTAGTAAAGATGAACCGCTAATAGGGATTGAACCTTCGGCAATTTTTGCTTTTCGTGATGAGTACCCTGATTTATTGAGAGATAATGAAAAAGAGAAGGCAAAAGAATTAGCTGAACATGTTTATACGGTTGAAGAGTTTTTAACTAAAGAAATTGAGACAGGGTATATAAACAAGCATCAGTTTACTACTGAAAAACGAACTGTATTATTCCATGGTCATTGCCAACAAAAGGCTATTGCTACTACGCTGGCAACCCATACAATTTTAGAATTTCCTGAAAACTATACGATAGAAGAAATTAAATCGGGCTGCTGTGGTATGGCTGGCTCGTTCGGCTATGAGAAAGAGCATTTCGAATTATCTAATAAAATTGGTGAGCTTGTGCTGTTTCCTGCCATTCGGAATGCAGATGATTCAACTATTATCGCAGCACCGGGGACTTCGTGCCGACATCAGATTAAGGATGGGACAGGCAGGATTGCTCTACATCCGGTTGAAGTGTTATTCAACGCTTTGAAATAAGTTAGAGAAATTCAGAATCGATCAATTTCGCATGTTATTTTTCAAAGTTGTATTTAGTTTCTCTCCTTCGAGGGAAGCAATCGTTACTGCACCACAAGTATCACTGAATACATTAGTGGCCGTACGTAACATGTCCAGAGGTCTGTCGACAGGCAGTATCAACGCTACAGCTTCAAATGGAAGACCGATAGCTGAAAATATTATTGACATAGTTACCAAACTGGCCATGGGTATTGCAGCTGTTCCTATAGATGCTAACAGGGCTGTTGTGACCATAATAAACTGCTGTCCGAATGAAAGTTCAATACCATAGATCTGGGCAACAAAACCAGCTACAACCAGTTCGTAAAGTGCTGTTCCATCCATATTTACAGTAGCACCCAGTGGTAGTGTAAACCCTGAAATTCGGTTCGATACGCCGGCATTATCTTCAACACTTTCGATAGTAACAGGTAATGTAGCATTAGAGGAAGCAGTTGAAAATGCAGTTATAATAGGAGTAGCCATAGTCTTGTAATGCTTAATGGGATTAATCTTTGCAACCAAAAGTAGCACAAGCGGTAATGTAATTAAGGCATGAAACAGTAATCCAGCAACAACGGTGATCATATATTTTCCCAAACTGGTGAATAACTCACGACTCCCAGAATGTTCAGCAACGACAACCGCTACCAATCCGAAAATACCAAAGGGTGCAAGCCGAATTATAAAAAGGGTTATTCTCATCATTAGCTCAAAAAATGCATTGAAGAATCCAGTAAGCTGATTACGGTGATCTTTTTTAAGACGATTAATATAGATTCCGGCAAGGATAGCAAAGAAAATAACCGAGAGCATAGCATCATTCATAGTCAGCGCCTCGAAAAGATTGTTTGGTATGATTTCGATTATTGTATCTAATAGCGATTTAGAAGTTACATCAGGCAATTGCGCGGTAGTGTTCATTATGCCTTCAAGTCCTTTGCCTGGTTTAATAGTATTTACAAGAATTAGCCCTGTAAGTATGGCCAATAAACTGGTTGAAAGATAATATAGTACGGTTTTAAGTCCTAATTTACCTAGTTTGCTATTAGTACCCGTATTGGTAACACCAGATATAAGTGAACTGAGAACCAGAGGAACAACAATCATTTTCAATGCTCGAATAAAAATTGTTCCCATCCATTCAACGTAATTTACTTTTCCAGGGAAAAATGATCCAAAAATTATTGCTAAGAAAATAGCTATTAAAATTTGCCAGTGCAAGGCTATTTTTTTCATGTGGTATTGATTTTAAAACAAAAATACAATTATCCATAAAAATGTAAACTGAACCGAAATATCAGTGAAATGCTTATTAAATAAGGAATGTACGTAATTTGATCTATTCTTAATTACGTCTAGGAATTATTATTACCTGAACACAGGGTAGGATACAAGGTCAAATAATCAATTCACGAAGAGTTATTTCTTCCAATTAATTAAAAGCAAAGGTTATTCAATTATATTATTATAGTAAGAAAGATGTAAGTACTTCTTTAATGTTATTTGAAATCATTTGTTATGAACAGAGTATTAATTCTCAAGTAATTTAAATATAGGTAGATAAAATATTACATATGTTAACCATTTTAATATAATTACAAATGTTATTTAAGTTTATTATGCAGATTTTATCACATTGTTAACCATAATTATATTCACAAATGTAATATTTTTAAAAAATTAAAAGTACAGCAATTAACATATAATAAAATACTATAAATCAGTATTTTATTTTATTTAATTGAATTATTTATTAATCTAAAAGTCAATTATTTAATCAAAGTATATCCATATAATCAAACATTTCTTACTAAACAATTAATAACCAATAAAATATAAGATTTAATTAATCTAATAAAGTATATGCTAAATAATTTTTATATTATTGAATTGAAGCTATTTAATAAAGTATTTAATAATTGCCAAATGTTAATTATAGCATAGTATTTACAAATGTGAATAATAAAAGTATTAAAAATGTTTTATGAATGTAAACAATAATTTAATTACATTTGTGGATAACAACGAAGCATGAAAGAGCAATTATATAAATTAATCGAAGCGGAAGGATTAACACCTGCCAAATTTGCTGATGAAATTGGGGTTCAACGTTCAAGTATTTCACATATATTAAGCGGAAGAAACAAACCAAGCTATGATTTTATTTCAAAAGTATTGAAGAGATTCTCAGGAATTAATGCTGAGTGGTTGATTACAGGAAACGGGAATATGATAAAATCTACAATACAAAGCGATATAGAAAAATCAAAACAAATTTCGTTATTTGAATCTAATACAACTGGAAAGCCAACAGAGAAGATTAATTCAGGAAAGGATTCAACAGTAAGAGAAGAAAAACAAGGTGAGACAAATATATTATCAAACGAAAAGAAAAAGAGGGAAATTCAAACAGACAAAACAAAGTTTACAAATGTAAATAATGTTAAATACATTCTAGATTACTATGAAGACGGAAATTTTGAA
>CAYMQP010000017.1:16563-23841 GCA_964392505.1 uncultured Bacteroidales bacterium | reverse complement strand
ATAAAATGGATTCCGGCTCTTCGGCCGAAATGTTTTAAAAAAAATGGATGTGAGTAACATACCTGCGTAGGCAGGTATCCAGAGATATTTAAACCCAAAAACTCTGGTAGATAATACCATTTGTTTCCTGCTCCCGATGAATCGGGATACGGCGGACAAGAAGTGCGGAATGTATCTAATATTTATTCTAATATTTTACCAACAATCTTATTATAAATCATTTTGAAATATGAGAATTTTTCAGTACTTGTATTCGGAATTAGAAGTTATTCGTTAGCATAATTGGATGGGGTAAAATTTAATTAGTTGTCGATAAGTAGTTATCAGAGTGTTAAGATTATTGGAGTATTTAACAATACTTTTCATATATGCGTAATTAACAACAGAATCTAATATTAACCCTATTAAAAAACCTCATTATGAAAAAATCTGTTATTTTAATCTTTGTAGTAGGATTTGTATATTCTGCTGCATTCAGCCAGTTAAAGATCGGAACCGATGGCCATGTGGGTATTGGTTCCTATGCTCCAACATCGTCCTATAATCTTCGTTTAGGATCGGCAAATTTTAAGCAAACCGTACGTTTTGATGGTTCTTCACAATTCTACCAACCTGCAACTTTTAATTCCTCAGTAGATTTTAACTCAAACTCTGTTACATTCTCACGGATTTGGGTTGATTCTTATGTCGGAATTATGAAAGCACCCACTAGTCCATGGGGAATTGATATTCATGGAGCCATAAGAGTATTTACCTATACCAATAATCATATAATTATCAATAATGAAGGTGCTTATTATTCATGTGCAATCTACCCTCAAAATAATAACACCTGTACTCTTGGAAAATCCAATAAGAGATTTAATAATATTTATACTTACAATCTTGATAAGATATCGGATGGAAGGCAAAAAGAAAAAATAAGGGATATAGAAAAACCCTTAGAGCTGATTTTAAATATTAAAGGAGTTAAATACGATTTAAAAAAGGAATATGCTTATGATGAAACTATAATTCAGGACCCTGATGATATTTTGATGCTTGAAGAAAAAAGGAAGAATAAATTTGGTTTTATTGCCCAGGATGTATATGAAGTTATTCCCGAAGTAGTACGGTATGACGATTCTACCGATGTTTATGGAATGGAATATATGGAACTGATTCCGGTACTTGTTGAGGCTATTAAAGTTCAAAATGAAATGATTCTCAAGTTAGAAGAAAAAATAAAAGATAAGGATGAAAAAAGTGCAGAAGAACCCATTATTGAGGATGATGCTAAAGCAACACTTGGAAAAAACCGGCCTAATCCTTTTAACGAGAATACAATCATTGATTACTATTTACCATCTACTGTTCACAATGCAGTTTTATATGTATACGACCTTCAGGGCAAACAGCTCCGCAATATTAAAATTAATGAAAGGGAGAAAGGACAAGTTATAATATACGGCTCTGAGCTGCAGGCTGGCATATACCATTACTCACTTATTGCCGACGGGCATATTATTGGAATAGAAAAAATGGTATTAACTGATTAATTTAGCGTTATGAAAAAGCATTTATTACAATTAATATTACTGGCTTTCATATTTTCTTCTTTATACAGCCAGACACGTTACCCTATCACCGATCAGGAGCATATAAAATACTGGTACTTCAGGCAAAAGCTGATTTCTAATTTTATGGTAATCGGGCAGGAAGTACCCTATGCCTGTACAGCAGTAAAAGACCCTGCAGCAAAAAAATATGGCGGCTGTGGCTATAGTATGCCGGCACATGGAAGATACTTCGAAGTGAATTTAAAAAGCTATCATTTTGCAGAAGGAGGCGTGAATTTAGGGTGGTATATTGGAGTACTGGCTACAGAGTTGAGATTGCTGTATAATCACGGGCAACCTTATGAAAGTACGCAGTACGAATTGTTATGTGCTTTACGAACTTATACACGTCTTGATAATCTTTGCGAATACGGAGCCTGGCCGCATGAATCAACAACACGATGCGATAATATGAACGGTTTGTTTGTTCGTGACGATGTAGATGCTAATTTATTTGAAAATAACCCAGCTCTTGCTGCAAAATTTCCCACCTGGAATACTCGTTTAAGATCTGTTTTATTTGAAGCCCAGGAGGAATTTGCCAATGCATACCCTTCGCAGGATCAGATAGCTCATTTGTTTATGGGTTATGCTTTAGTAAAACGTTGTTTATCGGATATTCCAGCACGATATTATTATGATGAACGTATTGGAGTGGTGGTCGATTTTGTTGGTATGGTACAATATTGTACGGAATTAATAGCCGACCGCCTGATGGGGAATTTTTGGCAGGGGTACCTGATAGAGGATGGAGAGCGTGAACCCTATGAAAAGTGCTGTAACCAATGGATTGAAATGAACAGTTATGGATTAGCCTCCGCCGCTTATCAGATTACCGGAAAAACAGAATATCTCGACTGGTTCACCCATAATCCATTATACGGACCCGTTCAGATTGAAGGGTGGAATGTAAAAGGCTTTTATGAGGGTACCGGAAACGAATATATGTGGAACCGGTGGTACTATGGCGATGATTTCGCGATTGCCCTGATATTGGCTTTTGCCGCAGTTGCAAATAACTGGCAGGTTTTTATTCCCCTCCCTAAAAACATTACTTTTGATGCTCTTGTAGAGTATGGCGAAGATTTTTATATGGAGATCTATGCTATGTTAAATCATTTTCTTCACGATAAGAGTTATAGTCAGGATAATATTGCCGATCTCTATCCTAAATTTGAAGAGTGTATTCATGTAGCAAAATGCGACGGCAATTATAACCATCCTCTTGGTGATGAAACAAGGACAGGAGTGCCCGGCTGGATGGCCTCGAACCGCTGGATCCGCTCGGAAACGGCTGAGGATAGCTACGATGGAGATATATTTCAAAGGGGTGAATGGAACGGCCTGGATTTTATGTTACTTTACAATTTATATTATCTTGTAGCCTTAGGACACGGTGGCTTGTTTGAAACATTCTATACAAATTTAAACATACTCGATACCAATAACGATATTCGCAGGAGTGGCGCTGTATATATAAAGGATCAGATTGATCTGGCTTCAACAATTGGACCTGATCCTGGTACAAATTACGCAGATGTATATATTCGTTCCGATACCGAGATTAATTTGTTACCGGGATTTGAGACAGAAAATAATACCGATATATTTCTGGATATTGCTCCTATAGAAGGATGTAATTACAGGAGTTTTTAATTTCCTATTTATTTAATAGTAAAATATTAATTATAAACTAAAAATTATTTTTTATGAAACTAAACTGGATAATAATAAGTATAGTACTTGGAATTACCCTGCAATCCTGCATTAAAACACCTGATATTATACCTCCTGAGGCAGAAATTACAGAGATTTATGGAATTACTGATTCTTCTGCAAGTTTTTCAGTTGTTGTTTTTAAAAAATCAAATGCACAATGGGATTATGGTTACGAAATCTGGTTAGATACTGTACCCCTAGAAGAAAGATTACCCCTCATAGCTAAGTCATTAACTGAGGTAGTACTAGATAGCTTTTATATAGCAAACCTTACAGGCTTATATAGCAATTCTCAATACTTTGCGAGAATCCGTTATTATGGAGTATATGATATTGGAGGACCAAATGATCTAAAAGAATCATTTGTTGGTGAACAAAAGGAATTTACTACATTGCCTTAAAAGGGCATTAGAGTCAGGGTGTCAATTTGTAAAAAATAAGCTTTTAAGTTTATAAGGTATAGTAGATTCCGACAATAATGTAATTTATCCATGTAGACCCAGTTTCCTCTGTAGATGGGTAACCCGGAATTTTAGTTGAAACCATTGAACTAGAAGTAGTTTCTGCATGGGATTTAAGAACTTTCATATTAACACCTAATTTTTGATATATTTTTACACCTATTTCTGCTTTTAAAACCAAACCAAACGTAAAAGATTTGGTCATTTTAGAATCACTATCCTCAAAATTTTGAGATAATAGACCAGATACTGATAAACCAATGCCTGGTGAAAAAAAGAAGTATTCTTTCCCGAATTCAAAATTCAACAAACCATCTAATGATATACGTGAAGTTCTATAGTTATTATGTATTTCTAATTTCGAATTTATATAGGACAAATCAGATTCCAGCATTAAAAAAGTATGAGGAAATCTATATTCCACACCCCCCCCTATACGATATCCAGGCAAATATGTAAACCTTGTAATGAAATCCGATGAGTAACCATAATAAGCCTTTAGACGAATGATTCTTTGTTCAGGACCAATTGCTAATAATTGATTACAGGATGATATGGAAATAAAACATAATATAATTTTTGCTATATGGTAATGATTCAACATAATTTTTAATAAATAATATAACCAATTTAAATATAAGATGGTTATCTTTTAAATATGGATGCGTATTTCATCGATACTTAATTAATGTTAGGCAAACATATATTTATGGAATGAGAACAAATATATTATTTGTAGCTATAATTGGAGTGTATTTTTAATCATGCTCTAAAACCGATATTATCCCTCCTGAAGCGGAAATTACGCGTATTTATAGTATTACTGATAGTTCTGCTACCTTTGATATAACAGTTACCAGCTCCTCGAATGCACAGTGGGATAATGCATATGAAATCTGGTTGGATACCATACCACTTGAAGAGGATACACCACTTGAAGCTGGCGGATCCGCTCCAGATACTTTTTGTACCATCACCATATCAGGATTAATGAGCAATACACATTACTTTGCAAGGATTCGATATTACAGGACTTTTGACATCGGAGGACCTAATGAATTACAGAATTTCTTTGTGGGAGAGCAAAAAGAATTTACTACATTGGAATAATAGCTAATAAGTGAATCTTATAATTATCAGAATTGTCAGAAAACCTGATTTCGGAGGTTGGCGAAACAATCGAGTTTATATAAGAGGTTGTAGTTTTTAGAGGCTGAATTTTAAAGTAAATATGATATGCGCAGGATTAATGGAATACTGTAATGTTGGAATAATGGTGACTTTAAAATCCATCATTCCAATCATCCATTATTCCAGTCCTCTGAATGTTTGAAAATAAAAAGAAAGGTTAAATCATATGTAAATTAGAATATAGCTTTTTAGATAAATAATCCCGGTTAATTTCTTCCATTTGCCTGCTGCAACGATTATACTACCTTTGTAGCGCTTAATTTTGAAATTTGTTATGCAAAAACCTTCGATACCCAAAGGTACACGTGATTTCACCCCATCCGAAATAGTGCGTAGGGACTATATTCTATCTACTATTCAGCAGGTATTTACAAAATACGGGTACGAACCTATTGAAACCCCGGCCATGGAAAATCTTTCCAACCTGCTGGGTAAATATGGCGAAGAAGGTGATAAGCTGCTGTTTAAAATTCTGAATTCGGGCGATTTTCTCGAAGGTATCGACAAAAAGGAACTTACCGAAGCTGAAGCCGGCAAACTCTCACTCAGACTTTCGGAAAAAGGATTGCGATACGACCTTACCGTGCCTTTTGCACGTTTTGTGGTGCAGCACCGTAACGAAATCAATTTCCCGTTTAAGCGCTACCAAATACAACCCGTATGGCGTGCCGACCGTCCCCAGAAAGGCCGCTACCGCGAATTTTACCAGTGCGATGCCGATGTGATTGGGAGCGATTCGCTGGTAAATGAATTAGAGCTTATCCAGATTATCGAAGAAGTTTTTCGTCTGCTGAAAATACCCATAACCATAAAACTGAATAACCGGAAAATCCTGGCCGGTATTGCCGAAAATATTGGTCAGCCCGATAGGCTTACCGACATCACCATAGCCATCGATAAAATTGAAAAGATCGGATTCAAAGCCGTTATAGAGGAACTGCAAGAAAAAGGTCTTCCGGCTGATGCTATTAAGAAACTGGAACCTTTTCTTAAAATGAAAGGCTCGGCACCGGAATTAATCAAAGATTTGAGAACTCTGGTGAATAATTCCTCGACCGGTTTAAAGGGTATTGAAGAGATGGAAACTCTATTCAATATGGCCCATTCCTTAAACATTGCTGTGCCCCTTACCTTTGATCTGACCCTGGCCCGGGGACTAAATTACTATACGGGAGTTATTATTGAAGTGGAAGCCACTAAACTTGAGATGGGCAGTATTTGTGGAGGCGGAAGGTACGACGACCTTACCGGTATTTTTGGTATGCCGGGGGTATCGGGGGTGGGTATTTCCTTTGGTGCCGACAGAATTTACGATGTGATGAACCAGTTGGATCTTTACCCCGGTGATCTTACATCGGCCTCCCGGGTTCTGCTGGTTAATTTTGGTGAGAAAGAACAGATGCACTGCCTGCTACTCCTTAAAAAACTTCGTGATGCGGGTATCAGAGCCGAACTTTATCCCGATGCGGTAAAGCTGAAAAAACAACTTTCCTATGCAAATAACCGGAATATACCATTTGTAATATTAATAGGTGATAAAGAAATTGAATCGGAGAAGTATACCTTAAAAAACATGGTTAACGGCGAACAGGAATCGCTTACTCCTGATAAAATAATTGAAAAATTAATATAGAACTTTTCTGATCCTGGAAATTAATTAGAATGCTGGTTAAATTCCGCGTTATTTTGACTACCCTCTAGATTGATCATAGTCTTTGACGCGGTTATTCAAGTTTTAAATTTTACTTCAAATATGAAAGTCCTACGAACTATAGCTCGAAAAAAATCCTGTAGGGATTTCATATTTGTAGTAATAACCAAAAGAGCTAAAAAAGCGCACTAACTTTAAACATGAATTGGAAAACTAATTTTGTTTAGTGCGCAACAGACATACTATTTATTTGTAATATTGCAATACAGTGTAAATTATTATAGAGGTCTCTGATTGCTTTTTTACCTTAAACAAAAAAATGTTAAGTTTGTTATCTCATTGAACCGTAGAATATTTCGATATGAATAAGAGGGAATTTTTAAAGACAGGATTGGTTGGATCGCTGGGTTTAATGAGTATGCCTGCTATTGGTAGAAACAGGATCAATTTATTTAAGGTTCCTAAAGAATTCAAACAACCGGCACTACCTTATGCTTACGATGCACTGGAGCCTTATATCGATAAGGAAACCATGGAAATCCATTATTCCAAGCATCATGCAGGTTATACCACTAAGTTCAATGCTGCACTGCAGGAAGCCGGAATTAATGCCGATACGGCACGGAGCGTGCTTGAAGAAGCATCGAAATACAATGCA
>CAYMQP010000017.1:0-16553 GCA_964392505.1 uncultured Bacteroidales bacterium | reverse complement strand
ATTGTAAATAACGGAGGTGGTTATTATAACCATAAATTATTCTGGAAATGTCTATCACCCAATGGTGGCGGGGCCCCATCGGGCAAAGTTGCCGGTACTATAACGCAAGTCTTCGGTTCGTTTGAGAAATTCAGGGAAGAATTTAGCACGGCCGCAAAAACCTTATTCGGTTCGGGATGGGCATGGCTGGTAAACCAGAACGGAAAACTAAAAGTGGTTACCACGGCAAACCAGGATTCGCCCATTATGGATATAGTACCACCTGAAAAAAGAGGATTTCCCCTACTTTGTCTCGATGTATGGGAACATGCCTACTATTTAAAATATCAAAACCGGCGGGCAGAATATGTCGATGCATTTTGGAACATCGTTAACTGGGAAACTGTAAACAAGAAGCTCGAGAAAAGTATGGCAGGTTAATGTATATCAGAATTTCTAAACTCTTCTCATATAGCTTTTTAGTCTATTTTCTATTCATAAATCTGACTGTTAATTCATTAATTGCTGCTAAACCCTTACAGGCCAAACCTATACTGCGAAAAACGTTCGAGGTAAACAGAACTATAAAGACATTAAAATATACGATCCTTATGATGGAAAGGATGGGAAATGATAATATTCAGAAAAAAACGGATTTTAAAATCAATTTCGATCCCTATAAAATTTATCTTAAACAATACTACCCTAACCATGGATTAGAAATTCTATACAATCCTGAAGTTACTGATGGTAAAGCCTTGTTAAACAGAAATGCGCTGGTTTTTTCGACACTCAAACTCGATCCTCTTGGTAATATGATGCGCAAAGAAAGTCATCATTCTATTTTTAAGGCAGGGTTTTCCTATTTACTGGAAGTTATAGAATTTCTTTGCGATACCTATCCCGAAGCAACAACATCGGCTTGGAAATATGAAGGTATCGTAAAGTACAACAACGTAATCTGCCATAAAATTGTGTTCGACCATCCCGATTTCCGGTTCATAGACTATACAATGAAAGAGGGTGAAAATCTGGAAAACTTATCCCGTAAACTGAAATTATGCGATTATACGATTTTTGAAAATAATCCGCAATTCCGCTCTTTTGATGACTTTAAAGCCGGTGACAAAATTAAAATCCCTACGGGTTATGGTAAACAGATAATTATTTACATCGATAAAGAAAAATATATCCCAATCGGTTTAAAGGTTTATGACGATAAAGGATTATTTGAACACTATACTTATACGAATATTGTAATCAATCCGGAGTTTTCACCGGACGAATTTACAAGTACTTATCCAGGTTACGGATTTCGTTAATCAAACTTCAAACAGTTTATGAAATATTCGAAATTTTTGTTGGTTCTAGGTTTACTTGTTTGTTGCAGTTATACTGAAATATATTCCCAGAAAAGCTTAGGTGAAAATTATAATGCAACAAAGATATCGTTGCTAACTTATTCACCGGGTAAAAAACTCTACTCGGTTTTCGGACATAGTGCCATCAGGATTTATGACCCGATGCATAATAGCGATGTAGTGTATAATTACGGATCCTTTAATTTTAATCAGCCAGGATTTTATTTCCGGTTTCTGCAGGGAAATCTGATTTATTCACTTTCAAGTACTCAATTCGATAAGGTAAAACAAAGTCTTATGCTTGAAAACCGGTCGCTGATCGAAACTCCTTTACATCTGAACTATGCCGAAAAAGTTAAACTTATAAAATATCTCGAAATAAACATACTACCCGAAAACCGCGATTATCGATACGATTTTTTGTATGACAACTGTGCCACACGTATTATCGATTTATTATATAAAAGCACTTCCGATTCACTGGTTTTAATGCCTGAAGTGTTGCCGGTTGAAACTTTCAGGCAGTTAATCAAACCTTATTTCCTCGAACGGCCCTGGGTGAGAATCGGTATTGATTTACTGATGGGAATCCCTGCCGATAAAACAGCACGCCTGACTGAACCTGCTTTCCTGCCCGATTACTTGCATTTATTCGTAAAGAATTTTCAACTAAAAAATGCCGCACCCCACAAGTTTGCCGGTACCGATATTGTACATTTTCAGCATTATTCGGTCACAGATAATCGAAAACTGACTCCTTCAATGGTATTATGGCCTCTGTTCATCCTTTTCCTCATCGCAATGCTTATCGATTCATATGTACGGTTTTTGTTTCGAAAAGCTGGAAATATAATCTTATTTTTAACAGGACTAATTTCACTGTTACTCTGTTATTTGTGGATCTTTTCACATCATTCTATATTCCGCTTTAATCCGGATTTGCTATGGGCAAATCCATTAATACTGATCGCTGCATTTATTAAACACACACATAATCAACCTAGCTATACTGAACTGAAGAAAATCATTTTATGGTTTACAGGCATACTGGTTTTACTGGGAATATTATTAAGTGTAATAATTGAAAGGAATACTGATCTTTTGGCAATCGGAATGTTAGTGTTAATTATAACTACTGATAAGCTCAGAAGTTATACTTCAGCATCAGGTAATACCGGTAATTCACAAGTATAACAAATTATAAATATCCTACAATATAAAATATTAAATTCTCAATTTTGAGTACCTCTCAGTTAATAGTTAATATTATTTATAGATAAAGGTTATATAATTATCTAAAAGATTAATTATATTTACCTGACCACGACAAAATGAATAGACAACCTTCTACCTTTACATCCAACAATTCTGGAGTTATTATTGGCAAAAATTAAAAGTTATGGATACGGAAACTAAAACCCGTGTTTTCACAATTCTAAAAAGAATAACAGGCCGGGATTATACTCACATCGATCTGGATGCAGATATAAATTCGCAATTAACGCTTGATTCAATTCAGGTGGTTGAATTGTTTGCTGCCCTTGAAAAAGAATTTAATATTGAGTTACCCCTCAGCATGATGACCGTTAGAAGCGGGAATGCTTTTTTTAAAATATTGAATGAAGAATTAAATAAACGATGATCAATTTCAGAGATTTAAGAATAACAGAAACATATTGTTTCCAAAATTAATTCTCATGAATATTGCTAACGAATTATTACATCTGAATTTCAAACAATTATACTTTAAGGACCAACGCTATGACAAACAAATCCTAAATGAAGCCATTAATCATTTGGCAGCTTACTTACAAAAGAATATATATTCCAATTCTCCATTTGTATTATTCACAGCATATAATCATATAAAAACTATTATCTCATACTATGCCATCCTCAAAGCGGGTAAAATAGCCGTAATTCTCGATCCTGAATGCAAATCAATTGAGCTAACAGAGACCATTGAAGATATTAATCCAGCAGCCATTATCTTTATAAATAATATTACCATCAGGTTCAATTACGATGAGGAAATTATATTCAGAAAACCTGATAAACATTTTATCATCGATTCTGATTTATCCGATGTTTGTACAATTGCATATACTAATGCTGAGAATGGTTATTCCAAAGGAGCCATGCTGACTGAAAAAAACTTATTAGCTGATATGCAAGCATTTAATTTTGCCACCCGAACCACTCTACATTCTGTTGTTTGTGCCCTGCTTCCTTATGCCCATTCATTTGGATTTATGCAAGGTGTTTTGGTTCCCACACATTGTGGTGTTTCCAGTTTAATTATGGAATTAAACCTATTCCAGCTTGAAAATATATTAGATCAGATTAAATCAATCAGGGTAACACATCTTTATGCTGTGCCTGCAGTATATTATATATTATCCAAATGCAACGATATTAAGGATTATCTAACTCATGTGGAGATGTTTTTTACTGGTGGTACCACTTTACCAGAATTCATATATGAAAAATTTTTAAACAAAACCGGGAAAAAGCTTCGTGTAGGATATGGTCTCACTGAATGTGCTCCAGGAGTTGTAATAGATCACCTGTATGACGAACCTATTTTAAATAGCTGTGGACAAGCAATACCAGGTGCAGAATTTATAATTATAAATGAAAACGGCGAAAAATGCAAATCATATTCTGTTGGTGAAATATGTATTAGAGGAGATATGTTATTTAAAGGATTTTTTAATAATGATTTTACCAATCAACAACTTTTTGATTCCGGATGGTACCGATCTGGTGATTTAGGTAGTATTGATAATAAAGGCAACTTGTATTTTAAAGGAGTTAAAAAAAATATGATTAATGTTTCTGGAATAAATGTTTACCCAAAAAAACTGGAACGATTAATGAAAAAAAATGAAAATGTATTGGAAATTACAATAGATAAACAAGAATCGGTGCTTCAAGGGGAAATTGTCAATGCAAAAGTAAAGCTCAGGGATAATTCCACTAATAAACAAAATGAATTTAAAAATTGGTGTCGCAACTATATAACAAATAGTATCTTACCAAAAACATGGGAATTTAAATAACTAACATCATTGTTATGGAACATTTTAATATTGAAACAACATCATTATTTGATACTTTCAAGGAATTGAAAAATCAGGGTTGTATATTTCAATACTTCAACGATGATTCATTTAACGGACGAACAATAACTCTAAATGACAAAGAGCTTCTTCATTTTGCCAGCTGCAGTTATTTAGCCTTAGAGAAGCACCCGAAATTAATACAAGGATCTATTGAAGCTATTAAAAAATATGGAACACAAACACCTAGTTCCAGGGCAATGTTATCGTCTCCACTATATCGAGAAGCTGAAGAATTGCTTAAGCAAATATTCCCTGGTTATCATATAATAACCCAAACAGTAACATTAGCTCATTGTGGAGTATTACCTTTAATAATTGACGAAAATGATGCAATAATTCTTGATGCTTATGCTCATAATAGTATACGAATGGCTAGCCAGCTTTGCCAGGCAAGGGGAACATTTACCTTAATTTCCAAGCATAACGATATGGATCATGTAAAATACCTGATTTATCGTCTCAAAAAAGAGGGGAAGAGGAATATATGGTATTGTGCAGATGGTATATACAGCATTCATGGTGATTTTTGTGATATACCTGGATTACACAAATTACTGAATGAGGAACATAACTTTTACGCCTATATTGATGATGCACATGGTACAGGCTGGACAGGTAAAAACGGAACGGGTTATGTAATTGGTCAACATGGTCTTCATAATAAGATGATTGTGATAGAATCATTTGCAAAATCACTCGTTTCATCAGGGGGTGCTGTTGTAGTACCTGAAAAAATATTAGCAGAATTAATTCACCTTACTGGTCAAACTCTCATTTTCTCAGGACCTTTACAACCTGCTTTGTTGGGATCACTCATTGAATGTCTGAAATTGCATTTATCGGATGAGATTGTACACTATCAAAATGAGCTTAAGAATCTTATTTTATATTTCCGACAAAAAAGTTATGAACTAGATTTACCTATTGTTACAAAAGATATTAGTCCAATCCAATTATTAAGAATTGCTGATAAACATAAAACTTATGAATTGTTGGTTAAATTGAAAGACGCTGGTTATATTACTATGCCAGCTATCTATCCTGCAATTGCCGAAGGTGACGAGGGTATTAGAATCACGATTACTAGACATCTAACCCAAGAAGATATCTCTGGTTTTTTAATGACTTTAAAAAATATGGTATAAATTATTATTTAGGCTAACTTGAAACAAAGACCATTTAATTTTATTAAAATACAGGCAAAACGTCTGGAGAAAATACTTGCTAGCAAAAAGTTCTCAGTAGATTTCTTTAACGTACTATTGAAATATTTTGTATATTTATTACAGACACATATTTCGATCACAGTAGATATTATAATTTAATAATAATTGCATGATAATAAGAACCATCTTAGTTGCGATTATTACTTCTTTAACGGTTATTTGTAATGCTTTTGATACTTTAAAAATCGTCGAAAGCACTGAAAAACTGAAAATATCCGATTATTTAAATTCTTTTGAAGACTCACTTAATAAATACACAATAGATAGTATATTGGCTAAAGCTAATATGCTTTTTATAAAACCTGCTGATTTATCATTTAACTATGGTTTTACACAGTCAACAATTTGGTATCGATTAGTAATTACTAATGCTTCTTCTTCCAATATTAATTACATATTGGAAATAGCAAATCCGGATATCGATCATGTTAATTTCTATGAGTTACGTGAAAATCAATTATATAGTAAAATAGAGACAGGTGAATTGCGTGATGTAAGTACACGTGCTATTTATCATAGGAATTTTCTGTTTAATATAAACCTCAATCCCAATGAAACAAAAATATATTATTTCTCAATTAATAACGGAGGGCATTCATTATTTATGCCAATAAATCTTGTTGAACAAGAAGTTTATACTGTCCAGGATAATAAAACCGAGTTATTTTATTGGTTGATTTATGGCTTATTGATTTTTATTTTTCTATTCAATCTATACCTGTTCTATACAGAAAGACAAAAACTAAATTTGAATTATTCGCTTTATGTTTTTTTCCTCATTGCATTTTTAATGTATTATGATGGTTATAGTTTTTATCTTAATCCACCAGTATGGTTTGAAAAAACCAAGTATATATTTCCAGGTTTATACGCATTTTTTCTTATAGCCTTTACTCAAAACTTTATAAGTTCAAGGCATAAACTAATGCTTTTCGAAAAAATTGCACCTCCATTAAAAATCATTATTCTAATTTTACCCTTCCTATACTTCTTCAACTATCCGATATTCCTAATATGCGATTACGGAGCACCTCTAATAGTCTTAGTGACATTGATTGTAATCATAACTACGGCGATAGTGACTCTCAGAAGGAATTATACTCCCTCGATATTGTTTCTATTGGGTTATTGTTTTATGTTTCTTGGTTTATTTTTTCATGAATTAAAAGAACTTAAGGTAATTGAAACCAATTTTTTTACTGAGAATTCAATTAAAATCGGATTTACTTTAGAGTGCGCAATATTAACAATAGCTGTGCTGGAACGTTTTCGTATTGAGCAAGAGGAGGCAAAAAAAACAATTGAGTCTAGTTATAATAAAATTGAAATTCAGAATAAAGAATTAGAAATAATTAATGCCGAACTTGAAAAACTTTCAATAGTAGCCAGTGAAACCAATAATAGTGTTACAATTTACGATGAGAATGGAAAAATTGAGTGGTGTAATACTTATTTCGAAAAATTCTATAAGACAACCCTGAATGATTTAATAAGGAGCGGGAAGGATTATATAGAAAATATTATTCCAAATAAAAATATTCATAGGTTAGTTAAGCAATGTCTTAGTAGAAAAACTCTTGTTACATTTGAAACTCAGATCAGAACCGATGGAATGGAAGAAATATGGGTGCAGACAACACTGTCGCCCCTTACCCGACGCGATGTAGTATATAAATTAATTGCTATTGACTCGGATATCACCGATCTTAAGCAATACGAAAAAAATCTGGAGCTGGCTAAAGAAAAAGCTGTTGAATCGGACAATCTAAAAACGGTTTTTTTAGGAAATATGAGCCATGAAATCAGAACCCCATTAAATGGTATAATGGGCTTTAGCGATCTTCTGTACAATACGGAAGTCGACAAAGATAAAAGACAGAAATACCTGAAAATGATTACAACCAATGGAGAACAATTACTGAGAATTATTGACGACATTGTGGATATTTCGCTTATAGAATCAAATCAGCTTCGTATTGATCCTACCCCTTTAGACCTCGATCAGTTTCTCAAAGGAATAATAGAATTTTTCGAGGCATATAAGCAAAACATAAGCAAGTCCACTATTGCACTTAGGCTGGAAAATCATATAAATCCCATCCAACGTACGATTATTGCCGATCCTATCAGACTGAAACAGGTATTGAATAACCTGATCAATAACGGGCTTAAGTTTACCCATGAAGGATATGTGAGGCTTGCCTGTTATAAAGTAGACCAAAAAATTCAATTCTGTGTCGAAGATACCGGAATTGGTCTCGACCCATCGAAGAAAGAAATTATTTTTGAACGCTTCAGGCAAGTAGATGAACGTTTGAATCGTGAATATGGAGGTACCGGCCTGGGATTATCGATTTCCAAAGGTATTATTGAAAAAATGAATGGTAAAATATGGGTCGATTCCAAGGAAGGAAAAGGATTAAAAATCTGTTTTCATATCCCATATGTACCTTTCAAAAAGCTTAAAACTGTACCATCGAAAACCAAAATTGTATAGAAAATACAGGCAAAAGTTAATAATAAGAATATTCTGGTGGTCGAAGGTCACGATGATTCCTACGAACTGCTCACGGAAGTTTTAACCCCTCAAAATCCTCGTTTGCATAGAACCTATAATGGAGAAGAAGCTATTGCTATGATTAAAAGCAATACCTACGATCTTATTCTTATGGATATTAATTTGCCTGTCCTCGACGGATTATCGGTTACCAAGGACATCAGAAAAACAAACAAGACGGTATCCATCATTGCCCAAACAGCTCATGCTATGGAATCGGAACGGGAAAAAATTCTTACATCGGGTTGTAACGATTAAATTACAAAGCCAATTAATTTAAAAGATTTATTCAAATTGCTGGAAAAGTATATTTAAAACTGCCAGATCATGACCAAAGGTTGAGTTTCTCTAATTCGATATCCTCTTCGAAAAACATGCGGGCAATAAGTTTAAAATATCGTGTAAAATCGGAAACATAAAATTTATTTTCTCCCGATTGAGTGGAATCGTTAAGAAGATTGTTTTCTGTCAATAATGTTCTTAAACTGTTAGTTATAATTCGACCCGAGTCGATGATGTCAACTTCAAAATTATAGAATTTATTTATCTGATTACTGATAATGGGATAATGCGTACATCCAAGGATCAGCGAATCGATTCCGGATATTTCATGTCGCGACAGGTAATTACGGATAATGGCATTGCTGATATCGTCGAAAATAAATCCTTCTTCTATCATGGGTACAAAAAGTGGGGTTGCCATCGATAATACTAAAATTCCCTTCTTTTTAGTATGAATTTTCAATGTATAGGTTCCACTATCGATAGTGCTCTTGGTGCCTATAACCCCCACTCTGGTGTAATCGGTATTGACAATATAATCAACCACAGGATCAATTACATTTAATACATGCGCCTTCTGCTTAACCTTATTGACGACTGCATCAAATGCATTTGCCGAAGCTGAATTACAGGCTATTACAATAACCTTACAGTGTTGTTGTAATAGAAATTCCGTAATGTGTTCAGAATACTGAATAATTGCATCTTTTGATTTATCACCATAAGGCAAATGAGCTGTATCACCAAAATAAATAAGCGTTTCGTTAGGTAAGGCCTGATAGATTGCTTTTGCGACCGTAAGCCCACCTAGCCCCGAATCAAATATTCCGATAGGTTGTTGCTTTTTTAATTTCATACTGAAAGATACAAAAAAGCCAACTTTTAAAAGTTGGCTATAATAAGTTTTTGTGAATTATTCCAAACCCAGCTTCTTTTTCACCAGTGGAAGTATATCCTGCGAATCGGGCGAAGTATATACCACACCGCCCATGCCTGTATCAAAAATATAGGTAAATCCGTTTTCTTCGGCAACTTCATTAACAGCATTAAGGGCTGCTTCCTGAACAGGAGTAAAAAGCTCGACACGCTTTTTCTGTAAATCCTGCTGTGCTGTTTGTTCAAATACCTGAATTCTGTTCTGAAGATCTTCTAGTTCTGCCTCTTTCGATGCGCGGGCTAAATCACTAAGAGTACCTGCTTCCAAAGCCTTTCTATATGCTTCAAGTTTTTTGTTAAATTCGACCGACATTTCTTCGAGCACCGATTCATGATCCGTTGCTATTTTTTCAAGTTTTTTCTGTGCACTATCGCTGGCCGGCATCGCTTCCAAAAGTTCCTGACTGTTAATATGGCCCAATTTGATTTTTTGCTGTGCATTCAGCGCTAAAGCTGTAACAGCAAAAACAATAAGCAAAAGAGGTTTAAAACACTTTTTCATAGCACTTATTAATATAATTCAGGGCACAAATGTATAAAATTAATTCTTATAACCTAATCTTTTCAAAACCTCGTCGCTTATATCATACCGTGGATTTGTATAAATCATGGTAGGGCCGCTGGCAGAGTCGAAAATGACAGCATAGCCGTTTTCATTAGCAATTTCCTTTACAGCATTATATACTTCATCCTGAATAGGTTTAATTAATTCCTCACGTTTTGAAAACAACATTCCTTCCTGACCGAAATAATCGTTCTGCAATTTCTTAGCTTCACGTTCCTTATTTATTATTTCTTCCTCACGTTCCGATTTCATTTCATCAGTGAGAAGTACCTTTTCGCCTTGATAATCACGATACATTTTATCAATTTCTTCATACAAAGCAGTTATTTCAGCCTCGTATTGTTCTGATAATTTATCAATTTCTTCCTCTGCAGCTTTGTACGATGGAATATTATTCAGGATATAATCCGTATCGACAAAGGCATATTTTTGTGCAAACGCCGAAATGCTGATTGCACTAAAAAGCCATATTACTGATGCAATTTTTTTCATAGTATGCGTTTTTTATTTTTACAAGTTTACAAATTTCGTACCGATATTGCTTATTAGAATTGTTGCCCCAGTACAAAGTGCCACTGATGAGCTGATGGACCACCAAATGGATTGGTATTACTCGGATCAAATCCGTATCCCCAATCAACTCCAAGTAATCCGAACATAGGAAGGAAAGCACGAATTCCTAAACCTGCTGAGCGCTTTATAGCAAATGGATTAAACTCGCCCCAAGTTCGCCAGGCATTACCACCTTCCAGGTAGGCCAATCCGTATATTGTGGCTGAGGGATTAAGTGAAAAAGGATATCGTAATTCGACATAATATCGATTATAAACGTTGGCATCGGGCGATCCATAGCTGGAATTCGGATAATACGTTCGGGGTGAAATGCTTCCATTTTCATATCCGCGTAAACCTATTACATCGGTACCTGTAAGATCGTATCCCGACAAGCCATCGCCGCCCACTTCAAACTTCTCGAATGGAGGTGGCCCCAAAGCCTTGTTATATTGCCCAAGGTAGCCATATTCGGCATGCAAAGCAAGTACTAGGTTTTGTATCAGCGTTATATACCAATTACCTTTGAAATTCCATTTGTGAAATTCTACATTACGGTATTTAGCCTCAACATCCATTGTGCTATAATCGAGGTTCTGAAACAGCGAATAAGGAGGTGTTACACGCAGACTTAATGATAATGACGATCCCTTACGCGGGTAAATCATTTGATCCTGTGAGCTTCTTGAAAGCACAGTTTTTAAACTTAACAGGTTAAAATGTCCGTTATACAGCGGACCTACCCTGAAATTGTTGAGATAGTACTGTTGATATGAAAGTTCGTGGTATAATGTGAAATAATCATCGGGCCACTTAAGCCGGCGACCTAAACCAACCGAAGCTCCGATGGTCCGGAAGTAAGGATTGCTTTCATCAAAGGTATTATAATCGCCGTAGCCTATATAACGTGATTTTGAATAGTATAAAGATACAGAAAATGAATTTGGTTTTTTCCCACCAAACCAGGGCTCGATAAAACTTATATTATAGCCATGGTACCTTTTACCTGAAGCTTGGGCTCTGATCTGAAGGGTTTGTCCGTCGCCGCTCGGAACAGGCCTCCAGGCTTTCTTATCGAAAAAACGATTCATGGAAAAATTAGAGAAGCGTATCCCAATAGTCCCCATAAAACCATAGTAACCACCCCATCCGCCTGAAAGTTCAAGCTGGTCGTTGGCTCTTTCTTCCAACGCATATTCAATATCGACCGTACCATCGGCAGCATTAGGAATTGGGTTCGGCGAAATGGTTTCCGGATTGAAATGTCCAAGCGTAGCTAATTCTCGTACTGAACGAATGATATCGGTTCTTGAAAATAACTCTCCGGGGCGAGTATATAATTCCCTTCTAACCACATGCTCATTGGTTTTGGTATTACCGGAAATAATAATCTCGTTTAACGATGCCTGTTTGCCTTCGTAAACTCTCATTTCCAAATCGACCGAGTCGTTTTCAATTTTTGCTTCAACCGGATTTACATTGAAAAACAGATACCCATTATCCATATATAACGAGGTTATTGCATCCTCGTCAGATGTAAGTCTTTCGTTCAGTAGTTTCTGATCGTAAATATCGCCCGGTTTCATTCCCAGAATCAATCCCAGGTATTCCGAAGTATATTTTGTATTTCCTACCCATTTGATACTACGAATGTAGTACTGATTTCCCTCGAAAATGTCGAGCTTTATCGAGATACGTTTTTCATTCAGTTGGCTAATCTCTTCCGAAATGATCTTGGCATCGCGATATCCGTGTTGATTATAAAATTCAACAAACTTTTTTAAATCGGCTTTATAATCTTCATCAACCAATTTCGATCCTTTAAAAATATTCAGGTCGCGTTGTTTCGTTTTTTTCATTACACGCCTGAGGCGTCTGTCGGAATAATCCTTATTACCTTCTATAATAATTTCTTGAATTTTAACCCTGTTCCCTTTATTTATCCTAAGATACAGATTTACCATATTGGTGTTGGTGGTATCATCTTCCATCTTCAAATCAACCCCAACGTTAAGAAAGCCTTTATCGCGAAAATGCCGTTTGATAATTATTGACGTATTATTGAGAATATCTTCAGTGATCTGTGTTCCCCGACGTATATTTATCTTTTCCTCAATATCACCTTTTTCAGTTTTATTGATGCCCGATATAATTAATTGATTCAATCGGGGTTGCTCGCGAAGTTGTATTTCGATGAAGGCTTTATTTCCCTCAATTTTGCTTACCAAGATTTTTACATCGGAGAATAAGCCATGCTTCCAATATTTACTTACAGCCTGTGAAATTTCAGGGCCAGGTATTTTTATTTTCATACCCTTGCTTAATCCTGATATTGTGACTAAATGTCCGGGTTGAAGAAAACGAACACCGGTAACCTGTATATCGGCAATAACATACTCACGAGGTCGGGAATAATCTATTATTTTGTAGCTGCCGGTATCCATAACGGATTGAGCAGAGATAGCAGTCCCCGCTAAGACAATAATAAATGAAACTATAAACTTTCGCATCCCTGATTTAACTATTTACTTTTACATTCGTGTTAATCTGTTCGCTGATCTTTCCAAAGCGTCGTTCACGACATTGATAATCGGCAATTGCCTGGTAAAAGTGTTCACGTCGAAAATCGGGCCAAAGGGTTGGGGTGAAATATAATTCGGTATAGGCAATTTGCCATAATAAATAATTACTTATGCGGAATTCGCCACTTGTACGAATAAGTAACTCAGGATCCGGTATTCCTGCAGTGTTAAGATATGATTCAAAAACCCGGCTCGTTATTTGTTTGCTGGTTAGTTTACCTTCCATCGCATCCATTGCTATTTTTTTTGCTGCTTCTACAATTTCCCATCGCGAACTGTAGCTTAAAGCTACTATTAGATTCAAACCTGTATTGTCTTTTGTTTTTTCAATGGCTTCTGATAAATAAATTGCAACCTGTTCGGGCAGGGAATCGAAATCGCCAATAGTTCTCAATCGTACATTATTATCGAGAAGGGTTTGCATTTCGTTATTGATAGTAGCTACAAGCAGCGACATTAGTGCATCTATTTCAGTTCTCGGCCGGTTCCAGTTTTCCGTAGAAAAGGCATACAAGGTTAAAAATTCTATTCCAAGCTCTCCTGCTGCTTCCACAGTTTCGCGAACAGCTGTAATCGCATTCCGGTGGCCATATATCCTCGGATTACCCTTTTTCTTTGCCCATCGGCCATTCCCATCCATAATAACAGCTACATGACGGGGTAACCTTTTCAAATCAAGCTGTTCCTTTGATATTATGATTATGTTGTAGATTATCTATATGCCGGACATTCCGCTGCAAATTTAACAAACTTATAGCTAATAAAAAGTCCTATAAAAGAATACCAGTCATTATTATTTACCAATGTATTGTCTAACAGATTGGGAACATCGTCAATATCATCGATAAATGTTTTCCGAAAGCTCCATTCGGCACCTGCACTCAGGCGTTTGGTCAAATTAATTTTGTATCCGACTCCAAACGGAATGACAATCGAATTACTACTACCCAGTAATAGCGAGTATCCTAAACCTCCTGCAACATAAACAGAATTAAGGAGGCTCTCTTCACCGGTGATGTAAGGCAAAAAGTTGAATTCTACCTGGCCACAAAAATCCATTAGTGATTTTGTAAAGCTAACAGGTGTCCGGTCCGATAGGGTACGCTCCGGAAAATCATTGTCACTTCCGCTGAGGTTTGCATATAATCCACTGATTCTTACTGCATAACGCTTATTAATATTCAGCCGGAAAAAACCACCAAAAGCAAGAGAAGGACTATAGAACTGACGTGTTGGATTAATTTCGCCATTATAATAACTAATTCCGCCAATCAATCCGTAATCGGAGTAGAGTTGCGCTTTCGAATCCGTTATAAAGATCACGAATGTAAGAACAATAAAAACTGTGTATTTCTTCATTTGGCTTGACTTATACACATATTGAAACGAAAATAGAATCTTTTTTAGCGTACAAGATTATAAATTTTCTTAAAAAAACATAAAAGAAAGATTGTAAATAGCTGAATTCTAATCCATAGCTTCTCTTTTCGAACGGGGTTTATTTTTTTGGACAGCAGATCGTCTTTTTGGACGAACAGCTCTGTATTCTTTATCAAGGAAAATGGGCAATCCCCGGCGAGTGGTTTCCAGACGGTACCCAACTGAAACATGAAGAAAATAGTATACATCATTATGTTTTGAGTCTGCTGTCTGTTTATAGCCCTCAATATAATCGCTGAAAGCTATTCTATAGCCCAATTCAGCGTTAATTAACCAACGATCGTCGATTATATATTTTAAGCCCAAGCCAAAAGGTACAATCGCTGCAAAATTATTTTTACGGATATCATCCACCGTGGATGTTAGTTCAGGATCTAAATATACATTTGCCCGGGAATATACAGCTCCCACACCTGCAAAACCATAAGCCCCTACCGACATGTAGTTATTCAGCATACCTCGTCGATTGAACATAGCAGCTGATTTATATCTTCGTTCCTCAGCAATGAAATAATATTCCCCTTGTATTGATAATTCGCCTAATATGGTTTTATAATAACGGTTACGGTCATTTCTCGATTTTTCATCATTACCATTAGCAAAAGCTACTATGCCATTTAATTTAAGTGCATAAAATGGATCAAGTCTATATCTTATATATAGCGGAAAAGCCATCCTAGTTTCGTCAATTTTAATATCTTTTAAACCCAGCCAGTTATTCTTATCAATTGTACCACCTATATCCCCAAATAATTGAGTCATACCTAAACCTCCCCCCACTTCATACCGGCGAAGTTTCCACCGTTGACCTGCAGATGGCTTTGCCATAAAAATGGCAAGTGCTAATAGTAATACAAGTCTATAGTTTAATTTGGTTATCATAATAAAGTATGAAACCGATTAACCGGTTCAACTATTTTAAATTTACACTTTTTCATACAAAAATAAAAAAACTCATGATGTTACCCCTAATTTCTTATGTCAGCCCCCCACATTAGCTTGTTCCGTAAGGTCGCATAATAATTATTAAAAGGAAGCTTAACCATTCGCAATTGAAAAGGTGCTTTCCTGATATAAAAAACATTATGCTCGATATTCATAGCTTCTGTCCGGTTATCGACAGAAACCAGAAAGTTTCCGCTACGCGATGTTACTTCGAGTCGGATTTCAATATTATCGGGTATGACAAGGGGTCGCACAGTAAGGTTATGAGAAGCTATAGGAACAATAACGAAGTTCTCGGAGCCCGGTAATACAATGGGGCCGCCAACACTCAGACAATATGCTGTGGATCCGGTAGGTGTCGATATTATTAATCCATCGGTCCAGTATGTATTCAGGTATTCATTATTTAAATAGGTATCGATTGTAATAAGATTAGTATCTTTCTTCTGAATTGTCGCATCGTTTAAGGCAAAGTTATATGGCCCGAAAGGATTTATTTCCGATTCGAGTGTTACCAGTGAACGTTCTTCGAGTTTGTAATTACCATTTAAAATTGAATCGAGAGCCTCTGATATTTCTTCTCTCGAAATATTTGCTAAGAACCCTAGTCTGCCTGAATTCAAGCCTATTACAGGAATGGAGAAATTCTTGAGAAATACAATGCTTTCAAGAAAAGTTCCATCGCCTCCAATGCTAATAAGAAAATCGGGATTATCAGGAGCACTGGCAGAATCGGTATAAAAACTAGCATTGTTGAATTTGAATCCGGTGTTATGGACTATGAAATCATAATACGGTTTATATATCGATAGCTCTACTTTATGTTCCTGCAAATGTTTAAGAAACTCAATTATAAATGGATTAAAATCGTCGTTAAATGTTCGTCCAAAAATGGTGATTTTCATTATAACGATATGTTTCTTAAATACTCAGGTACTTCATGAACGATTCGTACCTATTTTCGTAAAGGCTATTCAAATCATTTTCATCCATAAAGGAAGCC
>CAYMQP010000016.1:23005-23880 GCA_964392505.1 uncultured Bacteroidales bacterium | reverse complement strand
GCCTTAAAGAATATAGGAATGATATAAAAAGAATCAGTAAAGTTTTTATAAATCTTTTAGTATTCATAGAGCTTGTGGATGCTATTTGAAATTTACAACCTTAATAATAAAAAGTCAAGAATAACCAGATTGATTTTACTTAACAAGTTTCATCTTAGAAGAAATAAAGTAAGGATGATTCGCCAGACTTCTTGCTGTTTCCTCCTTTGTTACATTAATATACTTTAGAAATTCTTTTTCAGTCTTATGGCCTGAAATTTTCATTATATCAATTGTTGGTATTCCTGCCAAATACATATTTGTGCACCCGCTTCGTCTTGCAGTATGAGTTTTAATCATTTCATATTTCGGTACACGCCTGTTAACTTTTAAAGCCCCTTTAAATTCAATCATCTCAACTGGTTCATTTATACCAGCCAATTTGGCTATTTCTTTAATATATTTATTAAGCTTTTGTTCGTATATTTTGGGTAAGTTATAATCATACTTCTCAAGAATCTTCTTCAATTTCCAATGTATTGGAATAGTAACCCGCTCACCCGTTTTTTGCTGAATAAGTTCAATTACCTCAACACCCTTTTGAAGCATTCTAATATTATCTTTGTTGATTCTGGTATAATCTGAAAAACGCTGTGCTGTATAACAGCCGATAAGGAATATATCTCTTGCTTTCTCAAGATGAGGATTATCTGAAAGGTCAAGTTTATACAATCGATCTAATTCTTCCTCATTACAATAAACTTGTTTTGTTTCTTCCCTGAGTACCCTGAATTTCTTCCTTTCTATCTCAATGTTGGAATGTAATCCTTCATCCCTTGCGGCTCTCAATATTGTCTTTAGGTTTTTTATATGCCTTCCAATTGTATTAGGGGAAT
>CAYMQP010000016.1:3631-22995 GCA_964392505.1 uncultured Bacteroidales bacterium | reverse complement strand
GAATAGCCCTTGTCATTAAAGAATTGGACGAATTCATCATAAAAATCAATAGTAATATCATCAAAATTCAGATTTCTCCTTTTTAATTCCTGGAATAGATTAAATTGTACCTGAAAGCCTTTAAAACTTCTTACAGTCCCCTTTTCATACTTTTTCTTCTTATCGGTTAACCTTGAACCGTTCTCTATCTCATCGATGAATTTTTCAATATAAGTATTTAGTGTATAATCCTTTGAGGTTTTAAGGTCGGTTATTAAATTATCAATTTCTCTTCTTAATCTTTGGTTTGTGGGTATTTCATCTCGTAAGATACACCTGTCATAAGCTTTTTCAACAGCTGCTTTATATTTATTAAGAAGTGCATTAAATTCTGAATATTGAGGAAATCTGTTTAATTGTCTCACCCTCTGATCTGCATCATTCCAAAATTCAGGAAGGATTTTCTTGCCTGTGGATATTTTTAATCGGTTGCCTGCATATCTGTAAATAAGGTAAACGAGTGTTTCATTCTGTTTACTTGGAGGAATACCCCGTTGAGGCTCTTTAAGAACAAATTTTACGTTTGGCATGGTTGTTTGTTTGTTTCTGTAAAGGTACAAAATAGATCAAGGGGACGCAATAGGGGACGGTTATTTTTTATTCTATTTATTCTAATTTAATCTTATTATATTATATAATTCTTTATTTATAGGCATTTTATGCATATTACGAATAAAGTAGAATAAATGCGAATAAGGTGTTTGAGGTACGCCCGTGACCTCAAATAAAAATCTTTTGTTTATACAAACCGGGAAGCAGACTAATACTACATGTCTGGTCAGATCAATAAAAACACAATTAATAAAGAGATATAAGTATTTATCCTAGATACTTATCGAGTAACTCTAATAATTCTTTTTTCCGTAAAGGTTTTACCAGAAATTCGTTGCATCCGTATTCTTTACATTGTTCCCGATGGGTTGTCTGGTCATATGCTGTTTGCACTATTACAGGAACTTTTGCATGACTTTCACGGATAATTTTCATAGCATTTATCCCACCCATACGTGGCATTTTTATATCGAGTAATACAAGGTCGAACTCAATTCCATCGTTAATTTTCTCCAGCAATTCAATTCCATCGTTCACATGAATTAATGTCACACCGGAATCGCGTAATATAGCCTCGATTAGCAAATAGTTTGATTCCTCATCTTCAGCAACCAATAAAGTTTTACCTGGCCAGTAAAATTTTTTTGTATCAACTATTGCAATTGGTTTTGACTCCGAAGTAACTTTTTTATATGGCAATGAAAAATAGAAGGTGGATCCTTTTGATTTCTTACTTTCAACCCAGATTTTACCTCCCAATAATTCCGTAATTATTTTAGCAAATGCCAGACCTAGACCCGAACCTCTATAATCCTTAGGGCTATCAACTTCTTCAACTGTGAAAAACCTGTCAAATATTTTATCGATATACTGATCTTCAATGCCAACGCCACTGTCAGCAACAAAAAAGGTCATGTTTTTTTCTTCTTGTTTTGCAATTCCAATTTTAATAAATCCTTTCTCAGTATATTTCATTGAATTTTCAATCAATTTTGAAAATATCTGCCTGAGTTTCTTTTCATCGGTATACATTGTAACTTCATCCTGAGGTATGTCTGTCATTATGCTAAGTGAAGGATTTTCACGTGAGGCACGGTCGCGGATGCTACTTACCAACTGTCGGATTAAATCACTTACATTACATTTGGTATATTCGGGTTGAAGTTGCCCGGTTTGCATGCGTGAGAAGTCGATTATATCTTCAATAAGCCGTAACATATTGCGCCCGCTTTCATTAATAATTCGCAAATAGTATTCACGACTCATTTTATCATCAATCTTTTCGGTTAGCAGGTTAATAAATCCGATAATGGCATTCATGGGAGTTCGTATCTGATGACTCAAATTTTCCAAAAAAGCGGTTTTTAGCCTGTCACTTTCCTCGGCCTTGTCTTTTGCTATAACCAGATCCTGAGTTCGCTCCTCGACAAGTTCTTCAAGCCGATTCCTGTGTTTTTCAAGCTCTTCGTTCTGTTGGATGATTTGATCACGCTGTGATCTCGCTAGATCGCGTTGTTTAAGGATTTCTTCGTTTTGCTTTTCGATTTCACGGTTACGGATTTCAAGTTCCTGCGTACGCTCCGCGACTAATACAGATAGCCTTTCATTCATAATCCTGATATTCTTAACCCGCATTCGGTATATGGTGATTACTGATAGTATAAGCAAAGCAATTAAAAGCATTACAAACCATGTACTTCGGTAAAAAGGAGGGTGAACAACAACACGCAGCTGCTTTCCTTTTTCGTTCCAAACCTGATCGTCGTTCGATCCAAGAACCTTGAAAATATATTTTCCGGGACGCAAACCGGTATATGTGGCCCAATTCTGATTCCCTACCTCATTCCAGTTATCATCGAATCCTTCAAGTTTGTATTTATACTGATTTCTGTATGGATGGGAAAAGTTCAATGATGCAAACTTAATTGTAAAAATTAGCTGCCCGGGATAAATATGTACTTCATCCCGTCCTATCATATTGTTCTTTTTTAGTTTTTTGGAATCGTGGGTTTTGTTAACGTTATTAATAAATTCAATTTCAGTTATAACTACTGGTGGAATATCATTGTTTTTAACGATTTCATCAGGATTAAAATAGGTGAGTCCGTTAATGCCTCCAAAATACAATACCCCATTATCATCTGTGAAGCAGCTATTTATATTAAATCGATTATCCTGAAGCCCATCCTCTGTGTCAAAGTTAATATACTGCTGGCTATCAAAATTAAATTTTGTGATACCACCATTGGTGCTGACCCATAAGTTTCCGGAATTATCGGAAAGAATACCATTTATTACATTTCCTGAGAGTCCATTCTGAATTGAAAAATAATCAAAATCTTCCCCGCCTTTCCATAAATTTAATCCACCGCCATTGGTTCCAATCCATATACGATTTTGGTTGTCTTCGAAAATATTCAGTACCCAGTTCTCTGATAATCTGTTTATATTTTTTGCATCCGACAATATATGATGCACCGTAACATTTGCTAAATCGCAGATATACAATCCATTAATAGTACCTATCCAAAGTCTTTTATTAGAATCGATCATCAGGCTCCAGGCACTGTAAATGGGTTCAGGATAAGTGGGAAATGGATTATGATTAAAAGTTCCTGTTGAAAGATCATAACTTTCGATCCCTTGATTACCTGCTATCCAGACTAAGTTTTCATCGACTAACACATCCCAGATTTGTGATGATTTTGGATTATTAGTTGTACCATCAGGAAAATAGTTCTCAAAATGTTTTTCATTTCTTCTATAGCAACTTAAACCACCTTAATATAAACCAATCCAAAGATTTCCATTTTGATCTTCTGCAATACAGAGCGGTTTGTTATTCCTGATACTTTTTAAGTCGGTTGGTTTTGATTTAAAGCATTCATATCTTTTTTTGGTGAGATTATAATTATATAATCCAGCACCGTCAGTACAAATCCATAAATTATTTTCTGAGTCACGTAGTATCGATGTTATTTTATTCTGATTCTTATCATCGGAGAAGGAATCAAAATCACGTAATAAATGAAATTTCTTCCTGTGAGTATTGATATAATTGACAGGCGCATTAAAATTCCCTACCCAGTAATTTCCTCCATTATCCTCATAAAAAACTCTCACTACATTGGAACTGATACTTTTCGGATCAGTCGTTGATGATTTGTATACTTTAAAAATTCTGTCTTTCCTATCAAACAGAAGCAAACCTCCACCATCGGTGCAGGCCCAAAGGTTTTGCCGTGAATCGGAATATAAATTCCATATTACATCAGAATTGATATGATAAATCCCCTTTTTTTGTGAATTGTAATAGACAAATGATTGATCTGTTTTTTCGTAGCTTATAATTCCTTTATTGTTCGTACCAATCCATATCTTACCTTCCGAATCTTCGACAATACAGCGAACATCATTTGTGTTCAGATGCTTTCCATCAGCTTTACCTATGGGTAATTGATACAGTTGCTTGTCCTGCAAATTGAAATATAAAGCACCCTCATCGGCCGTACCAATCCATATAGTCTTGTCATTATCAATATATAATGTACGCACATCTATTGAATGTTGAACACTGCCGGGTTTAATAAACTGTGTGATTTTTGTGAACTTTGATGTTTCAACATTAAACTGGCAAACACCTCCTCCAAATGTGGCAATCCATAAATTGCTATTTTCATCTTCCACAATTTTACGAATATTGTTGCCTGAGAGACTTTCAGGATTCTCCGATTCGTTAAAATACCTTCGAAAACGATCAAGATTCGGTAAATACAGATTTAAACCATTTTCGGTTCCAACCCACATTCTACCTCTGCTATCGATAAATATTTCGCGTATTACATTATTGCTGAGACTATTCGTATCGTAGGGATCGTAAAAATAATCCGTGAATTGTATACCATCATACCGAAATAATCCATCTTTCGCACCAATCCAGATAAATCCGGTAGAATCTTGCTGAATATCTTCGACTATGCCAAATGAAGAACTATTACCATGATAGATTCTTTCAAATAGAACATCATTAGTAAACTGACTATAAACATTAAATGCAAGTGAATAAAAACTTACAATCAGAAAAACCAATTTATTAAGCAAACTCCTACAGACCCTTGTCATAAATAAATATAAGATATCACTAATAATTCTCCTTTCCGAATTAACTGGAAAAGCGGGTACAGCATAATCAATATCATAAGCAGTTTGTGCTTATGAAAGGTCATATAGGCACTTCCAAGATAGCAAACTTTCTTGAAACTTGCCTGAATTACTCAAATAATCTGCAACAGGATTACTTAAACACTATTTGGTTGTATAAACAACTGGTTGTTAGGTTGTTTTTACATCACAAAAAATATCTAGTGATATAAATAATAAAATAGTCATGAATATAACGCAACCTTTTTTAAGTTCTTTGCATCAATTGCATGAAGGTTGATTATATAAGGTGTTTACTGAATGATGATGGTTTGATTACCCCATCAATATTTTTTAAAGTAGAGGTATGTTAGGGCACTTTAGGTGAGTTTTTTCGGCAAACTTTCCATTCGTAGGGCATCTTAAACGATTCGGTGTCCTACGTTTTTTCTAAATCAAACCAGAATGGCATTAAAGTTGCACTAATAATTGTAGAAATCGTATAATGAGTTATGAAGGAAACCGCTAACATAATGATTGAAAGGAGTACAACACGACATATACGTGTTTCTTTTAACGATCAGGAGGCTTTATCGAGCTTGAAATTTGATTTTATCCGGGAATATTTGAAAGATCTTATCACAAAACGTGGAACGCAAATTGAAATAGATTTAAATGGAATTCATTTTATTGATAACGAAATAATTGATGTTCTGAATTTCCTTTATCGAATAGGTAGAAGATTTAACTCAGGGCTGGTATTAAAATCCGTGGAACCGGAAGTATTTGATATGATTAATCTTGCGAGAAAGTATTATGTATTCGATATTCAACATGTCGAGCTTTCAACAGAAATAACATAAACGTCTCTCCTCTTTATTCATATATCATCAAATTCCCATTGACTTCATCTGAATTCGATGGGAATTTTTAGTTTTTACACTCTGGTTATCTAACTGTCATAATCGAGATATGCAATCTAACGATTAATTATACTGAAGGTGAAATGATTTGTTTTATAACCTCGGCTGCACAGTAACATCCGAAAATAGCCGGCATATAGGAAATAGTACCAACAATAGAACGCTTATTGTTTGCTCCGTTAGTTTCCATAATAACTTCCTTCTTAACTGGTTCGGGCGAATAGACAACCTTTATTCCAGCCCTAATTCCATAACGATGCAGATATTTTCTGACCATGTAGGCAAATTTACAGTGATGGGAATTCGTAATATCATCAACTTTCACCATGGAAGGATCTGTTTTCCCTCCCGATCCCATTGAGCTTATAATTTTTTTACCCGATTCAAATGCTGCTTTAATCAATAGTACTTTTGGTGTAAGTGTATCTATGGCATCCACGATAAAATCGAAAGAATGAAATGGTAATTCAGGTATAGTTTTCTCATCGAGAAAATTATTTAAAACTTCCAGTTTACTTTCCGGATTAATATCCTTCAGTCTACGAGCAAACACATCGGTTTTTAATTGGCCCTGTGTGGAGAACAGCGCAGCTAGTTGTCGATTCCTGTTTGATGGATGAACCGTATCGTTATCGACCAAGGTAAGACTCCCGATACCAGCCCTGCAAAGCTGCTCGGCGGCATATCCACCAACGCCCCCAAGTCCGGCAATAAGTACATGTTGTTTTTTTAGTTGTTTTAATTTTTCGGCACCTATCAAAAGTTCTGTCCGGCATTTCCAGTCTTCTACTTTCATATTGATATCTCAAAACAATGTATAAAATTCTGTTCAATATGTTTTTCAAGTATTTCAACTTGAATATTCTTCAGTTTAGCTGCTCTGCTGTATATTTCGCTTATTGTGTAGTCTGCATCATCGGTCTCCAGAAATAACTTATCGAAAGGTATATGTATAAACGAATTATAAGCTTTGCTACGATTGTTAAAAAGCATATGCCCAAATGATAGGTAAAAGTTTTTTTTAATTAACTGATCTGCCATTTCATGAGAAGCATTGAACCAGTGTATTATCCACGATTTATTATGTTTCAACCGTAATTTCGTGGCTAGTATTTCATTGTAGGCTCTTACGCAATGAATTATCATAGGCTTATTAACCTCAATAGCTATCTTCACCTGAGTTTCGAAGGCTTCGATTTGAAGCTCTAATGGCGTAATCAGAGATTTATCAAGGCCTGCTTCACCAATGGCTATAATCCGTGGATGATTCGCTGCCTCCCTGACCTTTAATAGATCTTCCTGCAGTGTATCTTTATTTACATGCCACGGATGCAATCCCATACTATACCAACAGTTATCTTCAATCTCCAATTCATTGAAGTGAAACAGGTTACGCATAACAATATCAGCATTCCCCTTATCGTCAGCATGTCTGTGGATATCGATTAGCATAACTGAAAACTCTCTGGTTATAATTCGGAAAGGGCTTTTTTGATACGTTTTATAGTTTCTTCTTTTCCAATCATTTCCATTACATCGAATAAATGGGGTCCTCTACTGGCTCCGACAATCGCCAGCCGGAGCGGATTCATCACTTTCCCAAAACTTAATTCATTTTTTTCGATATATCTTTTTATGTTTTTTTCAAGTTCCGAGGAGGTATATGACTCTGTTGATTGAATCAATTCCAGACAATCAGTAACAATTTTCGGAGTCTCTTCTTTCCAGAATTTTTTATGGGCTTTCTCATCGTAACTATCAGGTGCTGTGAAAAAATAAAACGACTGTTCCCATAAATCCCTAACAAAAAAAGCTCTTTCCTTTACAAGGCCAACCACTTTTTCGATAAATCCTATATCACGGTGAATAGCTTTTTGCAATAGTATTTCGTTGAAAAGTTGTGCCAATTCTCTGTTTGATTTTCGTTGCAAGTGCTGCTGATTAAACCAACGGGCTTTTTCAGGATCGAAACGTGCACCGGCCTTTATTTGCCTTTCGAGCGATATTGTTTCAATTAGTTCTTCCATCGTAAACACTTCCTGTTCAGTACCCGGATTCCATCCCAGCATGGCAAGTATATTAATTACTGCCTCGGGGAAATACCCTGATTCACGATAACCTGCCGAAACTTCTCCTTTTGGCGACCGCCACTCGATAGGAAATACAGGAAAACCTAACTGATCGCCATCGCGTTTACTAAGCTTACCCTGCCCACTGGGTTTCAGTATTAGCGATTGATGAGCATATTGAGGCATTTCCTTATCCCATCCAAAAGCTTTATACAGCATAATATGCAACGGCAACGATGGTAACCATTCTTCGCCCCGTATTACATGAGTTATTTTCATAAGATGGTCATCGACCACATTAGCCAGATGATATGTAGGCAATCCATCCGATTTGAAAATAACCTTATCATCGAGTGTAGAAGTATTAAAACTAATTTCACCACGAATAATATCCTGTGCCCTAATTTCTATGTTTTCAGGCATTAGGAATCGTATCACATAGGGTTTTATTTCTTCTATGTTTTGTTTTGTTTTTTCAGGTCCGATTGCAACTGAATTGTTAAGCTGGCCTCTGATTCGAAAATCGTATGAAAAAGTTTTACCTTCAGCTTCGAATCTGGAACGGAGCTTATCCAATTCTTCAGGCTTATCGAATGCATAGTATGCCCAACCGGATTCGATTAACTGATTGGCATACTTCTTATAAATATCTTTTCGCTCCGACTGACGGTAAGGACCATAAGAACCACCTTGTTTTATACCTTCATCAGGTATCAATCCCAGCCATTCAAGTGCTTCGTTTATATATTCTTCGGTTCCGGGAACAAAACGGGTTTTATCGGTATCTTCTATGCGTAAAATAAAATCGCCATTATGTTTTTTGGCATATAAGTAATTCAGTAGGGCAGTTTTCACACCACCAATATGTAAAGGTCCTGTAGGACTTGGTGCAAAACGCACACGAACTCTTTCAGGCATATAGTTAATATTTTGAATTCAAAGATAGCATATTTGCTGTGTTCCCCCGACTGAATATGATAGTTCAGCCAATTGCTTTTATGTATTGAAAAATATAATTCGAAAACATTTGAATAAAACGTAAATTTCAGTCTAAAACGAATTAGGGTATGGAAAATATTTTAATTATTGGTGCTGCAGGTCAGATAGGTAGTGAATTGACAATTGCATTACGCAAGCTATACGGTAATCAGCATGTGTATGCAACCGATATAAAAGAATCTTCACCTGAAATTAAGGAAGGTGGCCCCTTTCATTTACTTGATGTAATGGACGATAAGCACCTAATTCATTTTGTTATTCGTCATAAGATTACCCAGATCTATCATTTGGCTGCAGTGCTTTCGGGAAATGCTGAAAAGTTGCCGGTTCAGGCTTGGTACATCAATATGAACAGCCTGATGAATGTACTGGAAATTGCCAAACTTGTAGAAGAAGTAAATAAGGTATTTTGGCCAAGTTCAATCGCTGTTTTCGGGCCATCGACACCCTCCGAAAATGCCCCACAGCTAACCATAATGGAACCCACTACAGTATATGGTATCAGTAAGCTGGCCGGCGAACGCTGGTGCGATTATTACTTCAGACACTATGGAGTTGATGTGAGAAGCTTGCGTTACCCGGGCCTTATAAGCCATAAAACGGAGCCCGGAGGAGGCACTACCGATTATGCTGTCGAAATTTATTATGCTGCGGTTAAAGATAAAAAGTATGAGTGTTTTCTTAATGCCGATACCTGTTTGCCCATGATGTTTATGCCCGATGCCATTGAAGCCACTGTTGCATTGATGGAGGCTCCTGCAAACGAAGTACAGTTTCACATCGGATACAATATTGCAGGATTTAACACTACACCTGCTGAAATTACTAATGAAATAAAAAAGTACATCTCCGATTTTCAAATCACCTACAAACCTGATTTTCGACAGGAAATCGCCGATTCATGGCCCAACAGTGTTGATGATCATTATGCCCGCTGCCACGATCACTGGAAAAGCAAGTATAACTTAAAAAATACGACTAGGATTATGATTGAGGAGGTAGAAAGAAAGCTAAATTCCTAATAGTGCCTAATTTAAATTTTCTGCAATATAATACTGGAAAAATCTAATATTGAGTTTTTTCAGTAACTATGTCGAGGATTTTTTTATACGCTTCGCTTCGCCTTTCCTGCCGCTTTTCCTCGGCAACCCTTCTGGTATTTTGCAGTCCGCCCATATAGTAACGCTGATACCATGGCAAAACAGTTACCAAAGCATCAATAAGGCTATATTCGAAAGTGATAACCAAACCCAGAACCAGGAATGCTTCTGTCAGAAAAAACGAATTCAGACCCTCTGGTACATCACCACTATATACCTGTCCTAATCCCGGAATAAAAAGGCTCAGTGTATAAGCCAGGCCCGGATTTGGTTTCCTGAACATCTTTTTTATACTAAAAATAGAGTCGATTTTTACCCTGGTCTGTTCATTATCGCCTACAGCATGTAAAAAGTATTCTTTTGATTTATCAAATTCTTCAAGCCCGAAATGGCATGTGGCAAATAAAATATCAATTTCAACAAAATGCTTTTGATATAGGGTATCGCTAATACTATAAAGGTCGATTAAAGCTTGTTTATAATTTGTTTCCAATACCAGCGACGAAATTTTCTTTAACCGAGCTTCTACCAGTAAATTACCATTATTAGAAATCCGGTATACCTGATCATAATACAATCTCGCAGTAGGCCAGTCGCCTTTATGATAGTAACAATTGGCTAGTTTCATCTGAATCTGTGGATCCGGAATTTCCTTAAAATAACTTACTCTTAGTAATTCTTTAATTGCTAAATCGTAATTACCTGCCAGAAACTGTTTATCGGCAAATGTTACAAGCGAATCGGCTGTATTAGTTGAAAATAGCTTTCCGTAACTAAAAATGATCAATATAGTAATCAGTAACCTTTTCGACATACATTGAATTCTGTTGTGCATTATATATAGAGGCAGCTTTTGCCGATCCGTAAATATTTCCAATATAAAATCCAACCGATAGTCCTCCCCATATCCATCCGTATACACTTTTTACTCCTTTTTTTTCAAATCCCCGGTATGCTCCAAAGCTGGTAGCTCCAACGAATAAAAAAGCTATAATACCATCGGCCAATCGTCCGCTGTATACCTTACCCATTCCGGGAATAACTGTAGAAAATGCACCGGCCAGAAAAGGACTTCGATGTTTTATTTTTGATGATTCGTAATATAAATTCAGTAAGCCCGGATCGATCCTATCGGTTTTAATACCTTCCAAACTCAATGAATTATCGGGATATGATATAAGCCTAAGCGTAAGATCGAGATTGTTCCGCAGACTATTTTCCTCACCAAGCCGATCCAGCATCGACACCAGGTTAAGTTTATTTTCGGAGAGCAAATTCAGTTTAATATATTCATGCTGAATCTCGGGACCATATTCATATCCCTTTGATAAAAAACCCTGAAAAGCCAGAATACCTTTTTGGTATTCGCTGGCATAACGATACGATTTCAATAACCCGATCTGATAATCCTTATTCTCGGGAAACACGTATGTTAACCGTTCGTATTCCTCAGCTGCAAAACTATACTGATTCGAAAGAAATAGAAACCGGGCAAAATCGGCTGTGTTTTTTTCACTGAATATATCAACCTCCTGAGCGTGTAATTCAGCAAATATTAAAATAACAATGAATAAAAGATTATTCTGGATGAACCGGATCATATAATTTATGCGTTTCTTGATCGACAGGGTAAAATTTCTGACTAAAGGCATTGCAACGGGAAAGCCGGTCAAATGCATTTGCCAACCCTTCTAGAAATCCAAGAGTTTTTATGGATTCCATGGCATAAATCGAACAAGAAGGAGTAAAAACACAGCTGTTTATATCCTGTGAGGAAACATATTCCTTATAAAAAAGAAAGAAGTACGATGCCAGTTGCGTTGCTTCATTATTGCGTGCAGTATGCTCTTTGAATGAAGTATTTTCCTTTTTAGTATCGAATTGATTGTAATGCTTGGTAATTAAATCCTGCTGACCAAAATTCAAATTACTGATAGTCAGAAATAGTAAAATGATATAAATCCTCTTCATGATGGTCATTAACAACAATATTTTTGTAAGTAGTTACCTGGTAAAATTCTTTTCCATCCTCAGCATAGGTGATTTCAGTAATTTTCCCCGGAAAGGGTAATCCATCAATAACCATATAATCTTCAAAGAATTGTTTCTTAATAATAGTACCCTCTGTGTTGAAAAAAATTATTCCAAACAGATTATTGTCTTTCGTGGATATCATAATCTTCCCAAAAACTTTTGACATTCGTTTCGGGGGAATCCAGGTAGAAATAACCATTCCATCGGTGTTTTCAACATTATCGAGAGTAAAAACACTACCGTCCAAACCGAAATTATTCAGGTTGTTATTGAGTACCATGTGATACATCGAAAAATCGTTAAGATTCGGTATGGTCTGGCGCGATTCGATTTTACCATCAATTACTTTATATAAGTTAGTATCGGAAGTAATCCATTTAGCCTTTTCGGGAAATGTATTATCGTGAATTATTTTTCGCTCGTTCTTATCGTAATAGAATTTGCCCATAATGAGCTGGGCTGAATTTTCAGATTTACCCTTAATGGAAAACTCACCTGAAATCCTGTAAAAGTTTTGAGCAAAAATTATTTGGTTAATGAAAATACCCGACAGGAGAAGAAAAAGATTCTTATTCATTTCAATAGATTGGAACTTAAAAAAGTAAAAAATGCTTCCACTTTGCAATGGAAGCATTTCCAAAAATATTTTTTATTATTTTAGAACCACCACCATGCGCCTCCCCATAATACTACCCAGAATACCCAGAAGAGAATATAGGCTGCAGCACTAACTACGCAACCCAGAAATGCCTTCTTGGTTTCATCTTTATCCTGATCGGCTACAAAATATACAATGGCTACACCAACTACCCCGAATACACATCCCCAGAGGAATGAAGGTATTCCAAGCGGTGGTTCGCCACCAGAAAAGGGAAATCCACTCAAATTATTGAGCGCAAAATTCATATTTGCAACCAGATCGTTATCTTCTGCCTGCAAATTGGTTAATGTTATGCCTGGATTAGCATTAACATAATCTTCCAGGTTCTGAAGTTGTACCAGTTCCTGGTGTACTTCATCGGCATCGTAGGAAAATAGGTCGGCATTGTTTGCAGAGGCAAACATTGTTACGAAAGCACCTATACAAAAAGTGAGTAAAAATTTTTTCATATCGCTAATTTGAAGGTTAAGTAACAAATGTATCGTTCCAAATATATCAATTTTTTTTTCAAATACGTATGGCTTTTCAGTTTTAAATGTTCATTAATTTTTAAATGAAAGCTTTATTTGTCAAATATTATATTCTGATTTTTTAAAAAATGAATTGCATTATTATAATATTGAAACTGATTTCTTATAAAAATATACCTGTAATGCCTTTATAATGTGTTAATAACGTTATTAATTTAAAAAATAAACAAAAGCTTTATTGAAAACCAAGTTCTTGAATTTACCAGTACCACCACGATACTGCATAATAAACAACTAAAACATAATATAATACAAGGCATCCTATACCGAGAAGATTACTAATAATACATCCAATAACAGCGCCTCTGGTTTCCGATTTATTATCCGCTGCAAAGTATACAATGGCTACTCCAACAATACCAAAACAACAACCCCATAAAAAAGAGGGAATCCCCATTGGAGGGCCTCCATCTTCGTCATCAAAACCACCTAAGATATTAATTGTAAGATTAAGGTCAGCCACAAGGTCACTTTTCTCTGATTGTAATTCCGCTAATGTAATTCCGTAATTAACATAAACAAAATCTTCAAGCCTTTGTAACTGAGCTAATTCGTTTTCGACTTGAATACCATCATAGACAAAAAGTGTTGCATTGTTTGCAAGTGTAATTACCATGAAAAAATACCTGCAGATAAAATAAGTAAAACCTTCTTCATCTAACAATAGTTTTATTCGGTGAGTACTTATTATATCAGTTTTAAAAATAACTTATTTTCCCAATAATTTACGTACTGTGATGTATAATATATATCATTCTCTATAGTGATTTTATTACGTAATTTTATATTGATAAAATAAATCTGGATATGCACACTGAAATACAAACCTATCTTAATCAGGAAATTGAGAAAATAAAAGGCGCAGGACTATATAAAAACGAACGCATTATTTCTTCACCCCAGGAAGCTGTAATAAAGCTATCCGATGGCAAGGAAGTATTGAATTTCTGTGCGAATAATTACCTGGGCCTTTCATCGCATCCAAAACTTATTGCAGCAGCAAAAGCAGGCCTCGACTCACACGGATTTGGTATGTCGTCGGTGCGATTTATTTGCGGGACAACTGATTTGCATAAAACCCTCGAAAAAAAGATTTCTGAGTTTTTCGGTACAGAAGATACTATTCTGTATGCAGCCTGTTTCGATGCAAACGGAGGCGTATTTGAACCGCTATTAGGAGAGGAAGATGCGATTATTTCCGATGCATTGAATCATGCATCGATTATTGATGGTGTAAGGTTATGCAAGGCAAAACGATACCGGTATAATAATGCCGATATGGCTGATCTTGAAAAAAAACTCAAAGAAGCTCAAAATCAGCGTTTTCGAATAATCGTAACCGATGGCGTTTTCTCCATGGACGGAAATTTGGCTCCTGTTGATTCGATCTGTGCCCTAGCAAAAAAATATAATGCGCTTGTAATGGTTGATGAATGTCATTCGGCAGGAGTTGTGGGTAAAACAGGTCGCGGTGTTACTGAGTATTTCAACATCCGGGGTCAAGTGGATATCATAACCGGAACTTTAGGAAAAGCCTTTGGCGGAGCTATAGGTGGTTTTACGACCGGCCGGAAGGAAATAATTGAAATGCTTAGGCAACGTTCACGTCCCTACCTTTTTTCCAACTCGCTCCCTCCAATGATCGCTAAAGCTGGCATCGCCATGTTCAATATGATGGCCGAAACTAATGAACTCCAAAAAAAATTACACGAGAACACTACATACTTTAAAGAAAAAATTGTAGCTGCAGGATTTGATATTAAACACACTCAATCGGCCATCGTGGCTATTATGTTATACGATGCGAAACTCTCGCAGGATTTTGCTGCAGCTTTGCTCGAAGAGGGAATTTATGTTATAGGATTTTATTATCCTGTTGTACCACAGGGCCAGGCCAGGATCAGGGTACAGCTTTCGGCTGCCCACTCACGGCAACATCTGGATAAAGCCTTGGAAGCATTTATTAAAAATGGGAAGAAATTTAATATAATCTGACTTCAATCTCTCTCTAATCTGTTTAAGCAAGTCGTTTATGCCTGGGCTCATTGCCATCAAATACATTAGTGTTAATATATTCGTCAATTAGTTTTTTTATTCTACTAATTCTATCGGAAAATGGTAATTTGGCAAGAAGCTTGTCAATAACTTTTCTTTCGCATGCTGATTTGAGCGTATAGATAAAATTAATATCAAAAATCCAGCTTACCCTGAAAAGAATGGAATCATATAAGGAATCTACCCCATCAAGCAAAATAATACGCTGATGTTCAAAACACTTTAATAAACGATCCGGCACCTCGTAAAAGTCAGGCAGTGTTTCTGTGTTAATTTTATGAAAGATATCATTTTCAATAGTTATCCGCCAGATATCAAGTTTATCGGCATCACGTAACAAACGGGAATAAAAATCGACAAGTGGGGATACACTATCGGGTATTACCGGAATATTATGATTCAGTATGCTCGATATAATTACTTCATGTAACTGTGGTACAATATCGTTTAAGATATCTTTTGTTCGAATAATCCTTACGGCAATTTCGGAATGATTTTCCGATTCGGCATCGGCGAAAGTTTCATAGCGATCGTATTGTTCGAAGCGTCCGATATCATGTAATAGTGCAATTATTTCAGCGAAACGAATCTGCTCTTTATTCATACCAAGCATTGTACCAAGCCACGAAATTTCTTCGGTAACTTTTTCGATATGAATCTGTTTTAATTCAATATACTTTTTGTAATCCGGGTTTGATTTTTTCAGATATGAAGATGAATATTGCTGGAAAAATTGTTTAATCTGATCGCGAAATACTTCGGATACGACCGGACAAGAAAGTGATTCTGGTACCCTGGATAAAATCATACTCCCGTAACCAAATGTCAAAGATATACAGATAATTCCTTAATCGATGAATTTGAAAATTTAAACAACTCATTAAAAAAGCCCCGATCGGGGCTACCTTAAAGCGTCGACACGCTGCTTTCTATAGTAATATCCCAATAGGAATAAAAGCGGAATTCTTTATTTCAAAAATACTCTTGATTCGGGTATATTCAATTAACTTAGCGTTAACTTTTCTTTAAATAATTAAGAATAGCTTGTGTAGCACCCAAATTTCGCTGTACAAATTGCCGGGTCGATTCGGAAGCAGCTTTGAGTGCATGCGTATCTTCTCTTAGCTTGTCAAATATCTTTTTGAGTTCATTGTACGAATTCACAGGAAATGCACCTTTTTCCCTAACAAGTTCGACAGCCTCACGAAATTTGTGAAATCGTGGGCCAAAAACTACAGGCATTCCATATACGGCCGGTTCAAGAATATTATGAATACCCTTGCCAAAACCACCACCAATGTATGCCACATTACCATATCGATATATCGATGATAAAAAGCCAATGTTATCAATGATAAGTACTCGAGCCTCAGATAGGGCTTTCTCATAAAACATAGAATAAAGTACTACACGTTTATGCAAACTGTTTATCAGCTGTTGAATATGATTTGTACCTATTTCGTGAGGCGCAATGATGAAACAGACATCTGATTTACATTCATTAATATAGGGTATAATAATATCCTCATCTTTTTTCCATGTACTCCCAAGAATGTAAGTGAAGCGTCCCTTGGTAAAATTTTCTGCAATATCAATCTGTTTTGCCTGGGCTGCGATTTGTATCACTCTATCGAATCGTGTATCACCTGCAAGACCTACATTCAGGCCTTCCAGTTCCATTAACAAATCAACCGAATCATCATCCTGTACAAATATCTGATGAAAAAAATACAGTATGCGTCGGTACCATTTTCCGTAGAATTTAAAAAAAAGTTGATTGGGCCTGAATATTGCCGAAATCAATATATTTCGAGCCCCAAAACATTTAGCTTCGTGCAACAGATGATACCAGAATTCGTACTTCACAAATACTGCCATCTTCGGTTTTACAATACCTATGAACTTACGAGCATTTTTTCGGGTATCGAGAGGAATGTAATGAATAAAATCGGCGCCTTTAAAGTTTTTTGCATTTTCATATCCTGATGGAGAAAAAAATGTCAGAAGAATTTTATAATTGGGTTTTTCTTTTTTCCAGGCTTCGATTACAGGCCGCCCTTGTTCAAATTCACCCAGAGATGAAACATGAAACCAAATAACGGGATTGGAAAAAGTAAAATCGTTCCTTAGTTTATTTTCCCATCCTTTTCTGCCTTTTATCCACTCACGGGCTTTGCTGTTGAATGGATATACCAGTAGCAAAGAAAAATAATATAAACGAATTCCGAGGTTGTAAATAAGTATCATTAATAGCTGTTTATGAAAAACAATCCAAGATAGCAGTTTTCGTGTAAATTATCTCCATTGTTCTTTAAATTCCAAAATTTCAAATAAACTGATTATTCAATAATCCGATTTTGAGATATTTATATGCAGTTAAAAATGTGAAAAAATTAGAGCCCATTTGAACAATTTATATGGAACTCGGTTGATTTTATATAAGTTATTTAGAATCGTTCTAAATAAAATTAAGAATTAAAACTTTAATATTATGGCATTTGAATTACCAAAACTCGATTATGAATATGCAGCATTGGAGCCACACATTGATGCCAGAACAATGGAAATACATCATACTAAACACCATTCGGCTTATACAACAAACTTGAATGCTGCTGTTTCGGGAAGTGATCTTAAAAATGAACCGATAGAAAAAATATTATCGAAAGTAAGTTTGCTATCAGCAGCGATCCGAAATAATGGCGGAGGCTATTACAACCATAATCTTTTCTGGAAAGTAATGAGTCCAAATGGAGGTGGGGAACCAAAAGATGAGCTGGCCGAGGCTTTAAAAAAAGATTTTGGATCTTTTGAAAATTTTAAAAAAGAATTTTCTACCGCTGCTGCAACCCGATTTGGCTCAGGATGGGCCTGGCTGGTAAAAACAAACAGTACACTAAAAGTCACCTCAACTCCAAATCAGGATAATCCACTTATGGACCTTGCCGATGTTAAAGGTATTCCCATTCTTGGGCTTGATGTATGGGAGCATGCATATTACCTGCATTATCAAAACCGGCGTCCCGATTATATTGCGGCTTTCTGGAATGTAATTAACTGGGATGAGGTTGCCGCAAGGTTTAAAGAATAATTGTTGCTTATTAGATAAAATTATTACGTTAACTTCTTTTGAATCCCTCATAATTTAGTTTGAGGGATTTTTTATTTCTCCATTGTATTGTGTTCAAGAATCTGTATAAATTCACGATATTTGATTACAATACACGCAGAAAAATACAAGAAAAAACTAATCCTTATAATTTAAATTTAAATACGATGGCCTTTGAACTACCAAAATTAGCTTACGATCTGGATGCTCTTGCTCCGGCAATTGATCAACAGACCATGGAATTCCATTATGGAAAACACCATCAGGCTTATGTAACTAATCTTAATAATCTTATATCAGGAACACGGTTTGAGAAAGCATCATTGGAGACAATTATTAAAGAAGCTAACGGCGGCATTTTTAATAATGGTGCACAGGTATGGAATCATACTCTCTACTTTACATCCTTCAAACCCGGCGGAGGAGGCGAACCTAAAAGTTATCTGGCAACTGCTATCAAGCTCAGCTTTGGTTCCTTCAGTGAATTTAAAGAGCAATTTTCGAAAGCAGCTGCAACCTTGTTTGGTTCAGGTTGGGCATGGCTGGTGAAACATGAAAACGGTAAACTAGAAATACTTCAAGAAAGTAATGCCGGAAATCCCCTGAAAATAGGATTAACACCTATTCTTACCTGTGACGTCTGGGAGCATGCTTATTATCTTGGGTACCAGAATCGCCGGCCCGATTATATAAAGGCTTTCTGGGAAATTATTGACTGGGATACTGTGGGTAAAAGGTTTTAATAACTAAATTCCCATTTTTAAAGCCCTTTCCAAGTCCTCGGGAGTATCGATACAATAACTTTCATGATGGGTAACTGCTGTTTTTATCCGGTATCCGTTTTCGATCCAGCGAAGTTGTTCTAGCATTTCAGCTTTCTCTATATTACTCTCTTTCAACAGTGCAATTTTTTTCAAAGTCTCATTCCTGTATGCATACAATCCAATATGTTGATAAAGTGTAAAGTGTAAATGCCACTCTTCTTTATTGTAGTTCCGAACATATGGGATAGCTGCCCTGCTGAAATAAATGGCAAATCCGTTGTTGTCGATCACAACTTTTGCACGATTTGAATCCCAAACCGTATAAGCTTCGGATATGGGTTTAATAAGGGTAGCAATTTCGGTCGAATGATCATTAAAACACGATTTCA
>CAYMQP010000016.1:2387-3621 GCA_964392505.1 uncultured Bacteroidales bacterium | reverse complement strand
GATCATCGCCCTGTATATTAATTACTACATCTGGTTTCACTCTGTTTTGCTTTTCAAAAATAGCTAACGCTTCAGCACATCGATCGGTTCCACTAAGGTGTTCAGCAGACGTCATCACTACATTTCCTTCAAAATTTTTAATCTCTCTTTCTATTCTTTCATCATCGGTAGCAACAACGATGTAATTGATAGACTTCATTACGCGTTCGTAAACACAGCGAATCATGGTTTTACCGTGAATATCGGCCAGAGGTTTTCCGGGAAACCTGGTTGAAGCATAGCGGGCCGGTATTATGCCAAGATAAGAAAGCATGTGTATAACTGTTGAATTTGAACTTAGTAAATATGCAAAAAACTTTTAATATTGTAATTTTGTCAGGTCGTTGAAAACTGTAAAAATAAAATTTACTAAGGATTACAAATATTATCCTGACATTTTTTCTTGTTAACAAATGGACATTCAAAATATAAAACAACGGTTTGGAATCATTGGTAATTCAGCAGGTTTAAACAGAGCTATCGATATAGCTGTTCAAGTTGCTCCTACCGATCTTTCAGTTTTAATTACTGGCGAAAGTGGCGCAGGTAAAGAAGTATTTCCTCAGATTATCCATAATTTCAGCGCCCGAAAACACGGTACTTATATAGCAGTCAACTGTGGCGCTATCCCCGAAGGAACAATCGATTCGGAACTTTTTGGACATGAAAAAGGATCGTTCACCGGCGCCTATGACAGCCGAAAAGGATATTTTGAAGTCGCAAATGGCGGTACTATTTTTCTCGATGAAGTAGCAGAGCTCCCGCTTTCAACCCAGGTACGCCTTCTGAGGGTTCTCGAAACCGGAGAATTTCTGCGGGTTGGATCATCAAAGATCATTAAAACCAATGTTAGAGTTATTGCTGCAACAAATGTCGAAATCCAAAAAGCTATCCAAAACGGAAAATTTCGGGAAGATTTATTTTACCGTTTGAATACCGTGCCTATTCATATTCCCTCGTTACGTGAAAGGTCAGAAGATATTTACCTGCTATTCAGAAAATTTGCTTCCGATTTTGCCGAAAGAAACCGTATGCCAGCCATAACACTTACTGAAGATGCTGCAAAAATTTTGATAAACTACCGATGGCCCGGAAATATTCGTCAGCTGAAAAATATTACGGAACAAATTTCAGTTATAGAAACAAAAAGGGAAATCGATGCTGCGGTACTTCGCAATTACCTTCCCGATTTTTA
>CAYMQP010000016.1:0-2377 GCA_964392505.1 uncultured Bacteroidales bacterium | reverse complement strand
GATAAGCTTCCTGCATTATATGATACTCCAGTCGATCAAAAAACTTTTAATACGGAACGCGAGATCCTTTATAAGATACTGTTCGATATGAAGAGTGATATGAATGATCTTAAAAAGCTTGTGCTCGAAATAATGCAAAAAGGCGCTATTGATCCCGAACTTAATGAAGACAATGCGCATCTGATTCAAAAACTTTACAAAGATGAATCACCAACATTACACCCAGACGATTTCAATAAATCCACGGTAGATTATTCTCATCGAGATGAAGATACCATACAAGATACCGAAGAAATTATCGAGGAATCTCTTTCCCTTGAGGAAAAAGAGAAAGAACTGATAACCAAAGCACTGCAAAAACACAATGGAAAACGTAAATATGCAGCCGAAGAGCTGGGAATTTCGGAAAGAACACTTTACAGAAAAATCAAAGAATACGATCTCAATGAATTATAAAGGAAAAAATTTGAAATTAATTGTCCTTATAACACTATCGTTCCTTCTGTTTTCCGGTTGTTTTACTCTTAGGTACGACATGAAAGGTGGAGCTGATATCAATCCGGCTATACAAACCGTTTCGGTTCAGTATTTTAATAACCGGGCCATGAGGGTGGAACCATCTCTCAGCCAGAAATTTACCGATGCATTGAAAGCATACATGGAAAGCAACACAAAACTCAGGCTGGTGAATACACTTGGCGATGTTGATTTTTCGGGAGAAATAACAAACTATGATATTCAATCGGTAGCCATTTCGGCGGGTGATGTTGCTGCAAAAACCCGCTTTACTATTACAATACGCGTAAAATATACTAATTCATTAAATCCGGACGATAGTTACGATACAAATTTTTCGCGATACCGCGATTTTGAAAGTACCAAAGATTTTAGCCAGGTTGAAGCAGCACTGACCGAAGAAATAATTGATGAAATCATAGAACAAATCTTCAATAAAGCATTTGTAAATTGGTAGCTAATCGGTTTTAAAATGCACAACGATACGTTAAACATATACCTCGAGAGCCCTGAAAAACTTGACTCAATGAGTCTTAAAAAGCTGGAAGATTGGATGGAACATTATCCTTTTTTCCAAACTGCAAGATTATTACATATAAAAAATATCCATATTTTAAAAGGTAAAGTAGAAAAGGAAGTACTTAATCACACAGCGGTTTTTGTATCAGACCGGAAGGTACTTTACTATTTACTCCATAAACTTCCTGGGCAGGAAAAAGAAATTTTTTCAGAAGAACCAGAAGTTCAACCAGTAAGGTATAGCAAAGAAGTCAAAGATTCGATGAAGGAAAATATTGCCGATACCTTGACACAGCAACGCCATATATATGATCTCGATACAGATCGTGAAATCGAATTAATACCTGGGCTAGCTATAGATGTCCGAAAAGAATATGGTAAGGATATTGAGCTAGAAGACATCGATTTTTCACTTCAAACTTCCATTAATAAACCTCGCGACGAATTTTTTGAGCTTACAATCAATCAGCAATTAGAAAATAAAGAAAAAGAAGTTGAAAATAAACCGGTATCTGAAACCTTATCGGATAGTATATTACATCATGATGAACCTATCGAATTTATCGCTGACGAAGAAGATGTGGATGAAAGTTCAATTGAAATGCCAATTGACGAAAATATAATACATAGTTCGTCGCCTGATATCGATACGCATATTACAGAAGATGCAAGCTATAAACATGAATTAGACTCACAAGAAATTACTGATGAAGCTAAAATAATTCAGGAAGAAGAAAAGACAAAAGAGTTCACAGAATGGCTTGATAGACTGGGGAAAAAAGAAAATATAACTTTCCAAGAAAGGCCAGCTGAAGAAACGGTTGCAGATGAAGAATTTTCAAACCCACAATCTAAAACGCCCGATGAAGTTAAAAAAGAGAGCAATCATCAGCTAATCGATAAATTTATTCAGACAAATCCTAAAATAATCCCAAAAGACCAAACATCTAGTAATGATGACATATCGGCCGACAGTGTTAAAGAACATGAAAGCTTTTTCACCGACACATTGGCAAAAATATATATCAAGCAAGGTAATTATGCAAAGGCTATACTAGCATACGAGAAATTAAGCTTGAAATATCCTGAAAAAAGTACTTACTTTGCGGCACAGATTTTGGAAATTAAAAAATTAAAGGATAAATCATAAAAAGCACATTATGTTTACATTAATATCGGTACTCATAGTTATGGTTTGTATCCTACTAGTGTTAGTGGTACTAGTACAAAATTCGAAGGGAGGAGGTTTAGCTGCCAATTTTGGTGCCTCACAACAGATTATGGGAGTTCGCCGAACGGCTGACTTTTTAGAAAAAGCTACCTGGACGTGAGCTTCAATACT
>CAYMQP010000015.1:22300-24144 GCA_964392505.1 uncultured Bacteroidales bacterium | reverse complement strand
GTAAACAAGGTAACCAGATTATCAAGAAAATGATAGAAGAAGGTTGGATTCATTTTGACCCAATTACTGAAAATGAGGCTCTAAGTATACATTCACATGGTTACGATCTGAAGAAACGCGGCACCTTTATTCGTTTAGGTTTCAGAAAATTATTAGGAAAACCTGTTCCTGAGTATGGATATAAACTCCGAGGTTTTCCAATTAGCCGTTATATGATGGAAGTTATTATTAGCTTTTTATTTCTGATAATGGGAACTCAGGTGATGCGCTGGGTGGTTGGTTTATTACCACCAAAGTTTATCGGTGCTATATTTGAAAAAGCAAGGACCTTCTGGAAGAAATCGACACAAAGAATTAAAAGAACAAATTTATATCAGAATGGGTAGTATTTCCTGGTTTCATGTAAGGATAAAGAGAAATGGGTTCATCATCATTCGCTTATTGGGAATTATTGTATTTATAGTATTACTTTTTAAAATTGACTTGCACAAGGTATGGGGAAATCTGAGAAATGTTGACATGATTTGTTTCAACCTGGCGATCTTTTTTCAGATAGTTATGCTTTTTCTCAAAGGATTAAGATGGAATATCTTAAAAGGAGGAGAATGGACTAGAAAGAATTTACTCTTTACAACAGGAACGTTCTTTGAAAGTTATGCAATGGGAGTAATAACTCCTGGCAGATTGGGCGAGGTAATGAAAGCCGGATATGAAAAAAGCAGAAATGAGAAATGGTTAAGTATTTACAAAATTATTGTTGAACGAGGCTTTGATGTTGGAATTTTTATAATTGTAGCCGGATTAGCTCTTTGGGTGTACAATATGTTACCATTTACTAAGGTGTTGAAATTATCAGTGATTGGTATTGGATTAGGATTTATTGTGTTTTCCTATTTTCTATCAGTCAATGCATTTTTCAACAGGTGGGTATATAACCTGCTTTATGGTTACGACAAATTAGTAAAATCCGAGGCGGATATGCAATTACAATTAACCCTGAAAGGTACGAATCAAATTTTTATCCTATCATTTTTCAGTAACACTGCAACTTTTATTTCTTGTCATTTTTTAGCATTAGGTATTGCCTTGGGCAGTAAGTTCCTGTTTACTGCAGGAGGTGTTGCCGTAGCGGGGCTATTAAATTTATTACCCATAACCATCATGGGACTTGGAACCAGAGAACTCTCATTTCTATATCTGTTTAATCAATTCGATCCATCAGTTGTTATGGCTTTTTCTTTTTTAGTATTTCTAACAATCCAGGCTGGTGGGGGTATAATTTCATTGGCACTCGGACATATATTTATATTTTTATCAAAAAAATATTAGTAAATATGAAACTCCTTGTCAGATGGATATCACCTTCACGAATTGCCATTTTTTTCTTTATTCTGACAATCCCCATAATGAATTTTAACCATCATAGATATGCCAAGGATGAAGGTGTTATTATTTGGGACATAAAATCTTACTACGCCTATTTACCAGCGGTTTGCATATATCACGATATTCATCTTGATTTTATAGATAATAATCCATCCAAGTTTGGCAAATGGATTTGGCCGGTGCAAACTCCTACAGGTGATAAGGCAATATTAACTACCATGGGCTTATCAGTACTTTATTCACCTTTCTTTTTTATAGCCCATCTGTTCGCTAGCATTTCTAATTCGTATGAAGCTGATGGTTATAGCCTTCCATACCATATTGCACTTACTTTCAGTGTTTATGTTTATTTTATTATTGCCTTATTTTTTCTACGGAAATTACTTTTAAAATATTTCTCAGAATTATCAGCCACTCTTACCTTATTTGCTATTGGAGCAGGAACTAATCTCCTGTAT
>CAYMQP010000015.1:3971-22290 GCA_964392505.1 uncultured Bacteroidales bacterium | reverse complement strand
GGAAGGCGAGAGAGAATAAACGATATAGCCGAATCGCATGGATATAATTTTTCCCTTATCATATTGTTTTTATTTGTACTAGATAAGTGGTCTGAAAGTTATTCCTGGGAAAATACAATTTTATTAGGCTTAATTTCGGGGCTGATATCATTAATAAGACCCACCAATACTATAATCCTTTTATTTATTCCATTATACCGGATCAGTTCATTAAGAAATATAAAGAACAATTTACTACTTTTCATAAGGGCCTGGCCAAAAATACTCGTAATGGCCGTTTTTTTCATTCTGGTATGGATACCTCAGTTTCTTTACTGGAAAGAGGTCTCAGGAAAATTTTTATATTTTTCATACGGTGAAGTTGGGAGTTCATTTTATTTTAAGAATCCACAAATATTTAATGTATTATTCAGTTATAAAAAGGGTTTATATCTGTATACCCCGATAATACTTTTTTCTACGATTGGGATAATATTTTTATTTAAGCAAAGGAGGATTAATTCATTTGCTACATTACTTTTCTTTTTACTAAACCTATACATACTATCTTCATGGTGGAGCTGGTGGTTTGGAGGTGGATATAGTAACAGGGCTTATATTGACAGTTATGGAATTATGGCGTTTCCATTCGCAGCTTTAATTGAATATTTTAGTCAGAGAAAGCGAATAAAAATAGTAGTTATTGCAATTGTGATCCTATTGATCTTTATGAATTTATTTCAAATGAGACAATATAGAAATCTTGCCATTCATTATTATTGGATGAACAAGGAAGCTTATTGGGAGAATTTTTTACGATTAAAGCCTACCTGTAAGTATTGGCATATTCTCAATTCGCCTGATATTGAAATGGCACGCAAGGGTATATATAAAACTACTCCTTTCATTGATAATAAAATACAAAAAGATGATCTTTTCAAAGAAATTGATACTAATCTTACCAAAGATTCTGTCCTTATTGATAGTCTTGAAATCATATCATGGCAAGCAAAAAAGAATTTTGAAAAAATAAAAACGGAATATATCAACAAATATATCGATAGTGAAAAAGCTCTGAAGGAATACAAAAAATTGAGAATTGAATATATAAAGAATCAAATGAAAAATTGTACTACATGGCGAAAAGAAATTGAACGAAAAGCAAAGAGAAATAACCTAACTTTTGATCAACTGGCGGATAGGGAGGCAAACAGAATTTTCAAGAAATATTCACAGAAATATTTAAAAGGATTTTAATGAAGAATAATTGTATTAATAGACCTATTTAATTAATTGATCTAGTCCAATAAATTATCTGAGTTCAGCAACATCAATAATTTTTATGAATTTTTAAATATTAATCGAAATGAAAATTGTAATAAGTTTATAAGTTAATGTAAAGAATTGATTATTAATATATTTTATAAGAATCTTAAGCTAAGGGTATTAATGATGTACTAAAAGTAATACTAAGTATTTTAATTAGCTTAAAGGATAGTAATATTATTGAAATACATTTGATGAAATAATTGATAATACTCCATACTAAAGCAAAAGTAAAAAATATCAGAATGATTATAAAAAAGGATATATTGTTAATTGAAGCCATCATAATGTGGTATTTCAATTGTACAAGAATTATTGTTGTAATAGAATAAAGTTATAATAATGTATTATTCGCTGATCTTTAATGTAGCAAATACCTAAATTACAAATAACGAAATATTATATGCATTTGAAAGTACTAAAAAGAAATATACCTATTTTCGTTAACCTCGCAATTACCATTATATTTATTATTGGCGTTTATTTCAATCTCAATGAAATAGAAATGCGCATCTTTATTAATTCAGATACATTGTATTTGCCCTCACTTTTTCGTGATATTGTATACGACAGATCAAAAGATATTTCATGGTTTACACCTGGGGCCACATGTTTTTTCCCCGATTTGATTATTTTTTTTCTTGCACATTTCTTTACTGCAAACTTTATTAAAGCAATGTTCTTTTCAGGGATTTTAATGAATATTTGTCTTATCCTTACATTTTATTTCCTAATTAAGGGATCAATAAAAAATATCACTAACCTGAATATAAGTATTGGTTTAAATCTACTCTTACTTTTCCATTGTATATTCTTATTTACAAGCGACTATTTTTTTTCGTTTTACTTAACCATTACTAATTATCATTTGGGGGCCTATTTTATATCCTTATTCTGCTTTTACTTCTTGATTAATTATTTAAAAACTAATAAACTAATTTATTTGGTAATTTTAATATTGCTCGATATTCTAGCAGTTTCGAGCGATTTTTTAACTATATTCTACTTGGTAATTCCTCTGCTTGGAATGAATATCTTATTCTTTAAAAAACAATTAAGGATACAAGCTTTGAAAATACTTATCTCAAATATTCTGGGATTTTTCCTTGGATTCGGTTTATACCGTTTGTTAGCATTGAGTAAGGCGTTTAACATTTTAAATATTTCATATACTATATTTAAATTCGACAAAATACTAGAATCATATAGAATAATGTTTCACCATCATTTTCTGTATATTAAAACAATGGATATTCATGCGCTTACCCTGATACTATGTATTTTATCTTTCATTATAACACTTATTCTATTCATTAAGAAATTTAGCTGGTTTATAAAATCTGACAATATTGAAAAAAGTGAACTTTTAGAATTATCTTACTTGTTATTTATTATAATACAAACCGTTATCGTTTACAATGCTCCTGCTCTTAACGGAGCATATTTGGCACCAAGCTTATTCCGCTATAATGTTTATGTGTTTTTTCTTTTAGTTTTAAACTATGGATATTTATTTCATAAATTAAGTCAAATAAGAAACCTTACCAGACTTGTTTTTGTAACATCTTACATGGTTTTCATTATTTTTTTTATAATCGGACTAAAAGTACTGATTGAAACAGATTTAAGAGGAGGAGCTCGAAAATTATTTGGATTTTATCCCAACTTTGTAAAAAATGTTGATGAAATATGCACTCAATATAAAATTAAATATGGATTAGCAGCCTATTGGGAAGCACGTTCCACAACAATGTTGTCGAAAAAGGATATTAGAATATATCAAACATACTATAACCTTCGACCCTACCCTCATGTTGTAAATCAAAACTGGTATTATGGAACCCAAGATGGGAAAGTTCCACCTCCGGTATTTCAATTTGTAATACCTAATAATTTAACAGATTCAATAGTGTATCAGAAGTTGGAAAATCATATTCGGGATACTTTAATAAAAGATGAGGTTACAATGATCCTTACAGACCCTTTTATTATTGATCGTGAAACAAAAAATCTGATTTTTACTAATTGAAAAAGAGTTTATTCATATAATAAATTTAAAAGATTTAATGCAAAAAAGTATTGAAATATCTGTAATCACACCTGTTTATGGTTGTAAGGACTGCATATATGAATTTTATTTTCGGGTAAATAAATCAATAACTTCAATTTCTTCTAACTTTGAAATAATTTATGTTGATGATGCAAGTCCTGATAAACCTTGGGAGGTATTAACTCAAATCTGTCAGAATGATAAACGAGTTAAAGCAATTGAGTTAGCAAGAAATTTTGGGCAGCATTATGCTATAACTGCTGGACTTGAACATGCTACCGGCAAGTGGATCGTTGTTATGGACTGTGATTTACAGGATAAACCGGAAGAAATACCCAATTTATATAAGAAAGCTCAGGAAGGATTTGATATAGTGCTGGCACAGCGAAAGGAACGAAAGGATGGTTATTTTAGAAAATTATTTTCCATTTGGTTTTATAAACTTCTTGGTTTTTTAACCGACACTAAACAAGATCATACCATAGCTAATTTTGGCATTTATAATACAGAAGTAATAAAATCAGTAATGGAAATGAAAGATGCAATTCGCTATTTTCCGGCTATGATCCAATGGGTTGGATTTAATTCGGCTACACTTGTTGTAGATCATTCGGAAAGATACACGGGTAAAACAACATATAACCTAAAGCAATTATTAAAATTGGGAACGAATGTAGTGCTTTCCTTTTCTGAAAAACCTCTAATTCTTGTTGCTAGATTCGGTTTGTTTGTCTCAATTGTTAGTTTTATTGCCGGAATTATATTTCTCATAAAATATTTTTCCGGTCAGATTAAAGTTCTTGGATTCACAAGCCTTATTCTTTCCATCTGGTTTTTATCGGGAGTAATTATTTTTATTTTAGGAATAATTGGATTGTATTTGGGAAAAACATTTGATAGGGTGAAAGATAGACCTTTGTATATTATTAAGAACAAACAGAATTTGTAATTATTGAATGAACGCATTTAAACATCTTGAATGGGATTCATTATTTTTTGGCTTTCCAATCGCTTCTGTTATGTTTTATAAGAACATCAACATAGATGAAACATTAAATATTCTTTATAGAAAGGGATATCATCTGGTTTATTTTTTTCTTCCAAAACAAGGACAATTATTAACTAAAACCATATTAAAGAAGTATAATGGAATTTTGGTTGATAGGAAGTCATATTATCGTAAAGTCGTTACTGAAAATCTGAATTTTACACCATGTATGAAAATAGAGGTGAACAAATACTCACGAGTAACTAATAACCTGATTAAATTAGCCTTAAATGCAGGTTCATACTCTCGGTTTAAAATTGATCCGAATTTTGGAGAAGAATATTTTTATATGTTATACACGGAGTGGATAAGAAAATCAATTTCAGGGCAAATGGCCGATTATGTAATTACCTACCAAGTAAAAAAGAAACCTGAGGGCTTAGCTACTTTAAAAATATTTAAACAGATGGTAAAAATAGGTCTTATTAGTGTTTCTAGTAATTTTCAAAACAAAGGTATTGGAACGTGCCTGTTAAATGAAGTTGTTTCAACCTGCATTAAATTGGGCAAGAATAAAATTGAAGTAGTAACACAGGAAGATAACATAAAAGCATGCAATTTTTATGAAAAGAGTGGATTTAAAAATTATTATTCAGAATATGTTTATCATTTTTGGTTAAAAAATAATGATTCCATTTAATAAACCCTATTCAACCGGAAATGAATTTCGATATATACGCGATGCGGTATATAAACAAAGGCATATCTCAGGCAATGGAAAATATACTAAACTTTGTCATAGTTATTTTCAGGAAAAATTCGGTTTTAAAAAATGTCTGTTAACTACCAGCTGTACCGATGCACTTGAGATGACAGCTTTACTCATTGATATCGAACCGGGCGATGAGGTAATCGTACCATCATATACATTTGTATCAACGGCACTAGCATTTGTACGTCAGGGCGCTAAAATTTTATTCTGCGACAGCCGTCCTGATCACCCTGGTATGAATGAAGATGAGATCGAACAACTTATATCACCAAAAACAAAAGCGATAGTCGTAGTTCATTATGCAGGTGTTGCATGCGATATGGGGAAGATAATGTCTATAGCCAATAAAAATCGGCTTTATGTAATTGAGGATGCAGCACAGGCTATTGATTCCTATTATGCCGGGAAGGTTTTAGGTAGTATTGGACATTTTGGTTGTTTTAGCTTCCATGAAACAAAAAATATAAATTGTGGAGAAGGCGGTATGCTTGTAATTAACGATTCTTATTTTAATGATCGTGCTGAAATACTCTGGGAAAAGGGAACTAACCGTGTATCTTTTTTCCGCGGACAGGTTGATAAGTATGGATGGGTTGATGTAGGATCATCTTTTCTACCCTCTGACATTAATGCTGCATATCTCTATGCGCAACTGGAAAAACTGAAGGAAATTCAGGAAAGACGTTGTATAATACAAAATTTGTATTTTAAAAAACTTCGGTGGATTGAAAAAGAAAAAGATATAAAAATACCGATTCTACCACCCTATGCTACCAATAACGGACATATGTTTTATTTGGTTTGTCAATCACTTGAAATAAGGACAGACCTTATTAATCATTTGATTTCCAAAGATATACTTGCAGTTTTTCATTATCAGAGTCTTCATCGAAGTCAGTATTACTCCAAGTTTAACAGTCAACAACTTCCATATTCTGATATTTATTCTAATTGTCTGGTGCGTCTACCTTTATACTTTGAATTAAGTGAAACTGAAATCGAACAAATCTGTACTGAAGTTGAATTATTCTTCAAATAAAATTTGAATTTATCAGTCTATTTTTTGCTAGCGGTTATAGTAAAACCAGAGGCAATATTTTTAGCAAATGGATGATGTATCAGAAAAATATCAAGAAATTTTATAGGGAAAGTTATTCCTATTAATATTAAATGAAATATTTGATACAATGGTTTAAGTCCAAATGACAGCATCATAGCCAGCCATTCTTGAAATATCCATAATAAACCTGAAGTTGGACCTGAACCACACTTCACTTCAATTATTTCAAATGCTCTGAATAAATATTCCATTCCACTAATGGTATATCTCTGATAGTCATGAGGTGATGCATGGTAACCTTGTATAAAGGGTATATAGATAAATATTTTCCCTTTTGGTTTAAGTACCCTTAATATTTCTTGAATAATTTTTTCAGGTTCTTTAACATGTTCTAAAACCGCAATACTAATTATTATGTCAATACTTTTACTTTTAATTGGGAGCTTTGAGATATCACATACAATATCTACATTAGAATAATCGAATAGATCGATATTAATTATCTTTTTTGATATTTTTGAATTTCCGCTTCCTAAATTTAAAGCTAATTTTGCATCATTACCTAATTCCTTTTTTAGAAACTGTTTTAACTGCATAGGTATATAAACAGGACTAATTATTTTAACAAGAAAGTCATAGAAACGGTGGAATTTTTTAAAGTAATTCTTAATTCTGTTTAATTTGTCTAGAGTGTTATCATCAGTATAAACAAAGTAATATTTCCCATTTTTAACTATATAATTCTCACTACAAACAGGGCAATATAGATTATGTTTAAAATACAATTCTTTTTTACATCTAGGACAAATAAATTCAATCTTATTAATTAGCATGACATTTAATCATATTACATAATGGATGTTGAAGTTTTAAAATGTATCAAATAAAAAGGTAGTTCTTATTTCATATAAGCTTGAAAAAAGTTACTATAATAAGTATTTTATTGATTATTAAGGATCAAAAAATTCATTTTTTAATTTATGGACAAAAAGAACTTATATCTACTATCTACGGTAATTAATCAGATGATTTAGTGATATATTAATATTTTATCTATGGATCTAAAATAAACGAGTATATATTTTTAATAACTCACAGGATAAATAGGTTTTTATTCTAATCCCAAAATTTTTGTTTTATTTTATCAACCTCATTATTCAAATATTGACGTATATCACTTAGAAATCGGTGCTGAAAAGGCTTTTACATCTTTGCCGGTTATTTCTTTGTCACATAGAATAATCAATCGTTCTAAAACATTGCGGAATTCACGAATATTACCGGTCCAGTTGATCTTTTTCAGTTCTTCAATCGCATCGTCTGTAATCTTCTTTTTTGGTTTTCCGTATTCACCACAGATGATCTCATTGAAATGATCGGTTAGCAACGGTATATCTTCGAGTCGTTCATTCAGGGTAGGAACATGAATAAGAATTACACTTAACCTGTGATAAAGATCCTCGCGAAAGGTTTTGGCATCGATTTCGGACCGCATATCCTTATTGGTTGCGGCAATAACACGAACATTAATAGTAATATCCTTATCGCTGCCTACCCTTGAGATTTTATTTTCCTGTAAAGCTCGTAATACTTTGGACTGAGCTGCCAGACTCATATCTCCGATTTCATCCAGGAAAATGGTACCTCCTTCGGCTTGTTCAAATTTTCCTTTACGTTGTTTAATCGCAGAAGTAAACGCTCCCTTCTCATGGCCGAAAAGTTCACTTTCGATTAATTCCGAAGGAATGGCTGCACAATTTACTTCGATAAATGGATTTGAAGCCCGATTACTTTTTTCATGCAGTTCCCTGGCTACTAATTCTTTTCCAGTACCATTGGCCCCTGTTATCAGCACACGAGCATCGGTTGGGGCTACTTTATCGATCATTTCCATAACTTTTTTGATAGAAGCAGAACTTCCAACTATTTCATAGTTTTTACTAATCTTCTTTTTTAATTGCCGGGTTTCTGAAACCAGATCCTTTCTTTCAAGGGCGTTTTTAATAGTAACCAGCAACCGGTTCAGATCTAATGGTTTTTCAATAAAATCGTAAGCTCCCTTTTTTATGGCATCTACTGCGGTATCGATATTTCCATGGCCTGAGATCATGATTATGGGAATTTCAGGATTGATTTCTATTATTTTAGAAAGGACTTCGATACCATCCATGTTCGGCATTTTGATATCGCAAAGTACGGCATCGTAATGGTTTTGCGAAAAAAAGTCAAGACCGGAAACTCCATCCTCGGCTAGCTCCACCTCATGCTTTTCGTATTCGAGAATATCCTTAAGTGTATTGCGTATACTTTTTTCGTCGTCGATTACCAGAATATGAGCCATGTAATTAGTTTTTAAAGAGTTGGTAAATTACTCCTTCTTTCAATGAAAAATTCGATTGGAAAATATTTTCCAGTTTATAGGTTTCGAGGATAAATTTAACAAAAAGACACGCTAATACAATCATCTCTATTCGCATGGGTTCAAGACCTCTCATTTTCCTGCGTTCAGCAATAGTTGATCGTATAAGTTTGTCATAGAGTTTATTAAAATCATTGAGCGAAACTGGTACCGATCGTGGAAATAATTCCGATTTAGTTTCATCTTTTATCGATTCACACCATATCATCGATACGAAAGTCTCAAATGAACCTGAAGCTCCAAGTAAAGTTTTTACTTTATAAAGAATCATCTGCTTTTTTAAATCCGATAATTCTTTCTTCAGGTATTTTTTAATCTTCAGTACTTCATCATTTTTCAAAGGATCGGAAGGATTAAACATTTCGAGCAAGCGCGCTATTCCAAGTTCGTAACTTTGCTTCCAGTAAATCTGTTCTTTATTGGCAATAATCAACTCATTACTTCCACCACCGATATCCAGAATCAGGTATTTCCCCTGATCCATGGGATGTGTTTGACGTACACCATAGTATATTAACTCAGCCTCCTTATCACCAGTAATAATTTCAACGTCGATTCCGGTGAGTTCTTTTATAGTGTTAATAAACAAATTGCCATTCCTGCACGTTCGCAATGCAGAGGTTCCATATGCCTTAATGGTATTTGCATTCAGGTTTAGAATTGTGTTGTAATGATTTTTAATCGCCTCTATACCACGATTAAACGCGGTTTGGGTAATGTTACCATGGTTAATACCCTTTTCACCAAGCTTTACGGGAAGTTTGCTATTATGAAGAATCTGATAACTTACACTTTCATTTTTTTCAGCTACAATCAGGTTGAATGTGTTTGTACCCAAATCAAGAACTGCAACACGCATATAATTATGTAATAATTTTCATCAGGAGTAAAAGTAATAATCTCCTTTTGAATTTTGATGCAAAATCAGACCTGATGGATTAATCTTTATAGGTAAGCCATTTAAATATTTCTTTGTAATTGACTTTTTTACCGTACATGAGAATTCCTGTCCTGTAAATTTTACCGGCAACCCAGGTCATAGCCAGAAATGTTCCCACCAATAATGCCATTGAAAGATATAGCTCGCCGGGAGGAGGAATAAATGGAATTCGTGCCATCATAACTACAGGTGAGGTAAATGGAATTATTGAGAACCAGAAAACCAGTTGTCCTTCAGGATTTGTAATGGCATTAATCATAACGATAATACTTATAATTAATGGGATGGTTACAGGAAGCATAAATTGCTGGGTATCGGTTTCACTATCGACAGCCGAGCCTATGGCCGCAAACATTGAGCCATATAATAGATAACCGAATATGAAGTAAAAAATAAAGGTACCGAGCAGGTATAAATAAAACGATGGTTTTAAAGAGTTGAAAGCGCTCACAATTTCGGGTGTTTCCGATGGATTCTGCATCATCTGATTATTCATGGCGCCAACACCCATGGGTTGAACCTGTTCGGTTTTCGTTAATTTATCGGGCCCTATAAACTGGGTGATAGCAAATTGATAAATTCCCATGGTAAGCAAAATCCATGCTACGAATTGTGTTAATCCGACCAGCGCAATACCAGTTATTTTACCCATCATAAGTTGAAAAGGCCGAACCGAAGTAACGATAACCTCAACAATCCGGTTAGTTTTTTCTTCGATAACACCCCTCATAACCTGGGCTCCAAAGAAGAAAATAAAGAAGTAGATTAAAAAACCCGCAGCATAGCCAATGCCCCGTTTGAGATTAACCAGTTTCTGTTCTTTAAATTCGCCTTTTTCAAGTCGGTTTATTTTAAGTTGTATTTGGGGTTTGTACGAATTGATTTCTTCCGGTGAAAGATTCATTTTCTCCAGGTTTTTTTCGAAAATAAAATTTTCTAGTGCCTGGTTGATATGCATTTCAATACCAATACTAGGTTGTTTTTTTGTGTAGAACTGTATTTCAGTTTTGGCTTGACTTAATAACCGATGATTCAGAATGAGTACACCATAATATCCCGAATACTGGATAAGTGTTTCAACTGATGAAGCATCTACATCGTTGAGGGAGCTGAACTTAAGTTTATCTTTATCTTCAAACAGATTCTCGAATACCAGATTTTCGCGCGATACAGGCTTGTTATTTTCGTCGAGTTCAATAACCGCAATATTTTTTACATCGGAATCTTCAAGATTAACCAGTATATACGGAACAACCATAAATGATGCAAAAATTACGGGACCCAGAAGGGTCATAACGATAAAGGCACGCTTCCTAACGCGGGTAATATATTCTCTTCGGATAATAAGTAGTATTTTATTCATCTTACTTTAGGTTCGAATTTTTACTTACAGCTTTGATAAATACTTCATTCATACTTGGCAACACTTCACGAAAGGAAAGAATCTCAACATAATCCATAGCTTTCTTTAATAGATTGTTACCCGTACTTTTTTCAGGAAGTTGAATCCGGATCATATTTTCTCCCTCGGAAAGTGTTTCTGAATGAGTAATGGTATAACTTCCATTGAGTTTTTGAAACAGTATCTCAGGATTGCCCATATAAATTAACTCAAATAGATTGGCTTTATATTGTTGTTTAACATCAGAAACTCTTCCTTCAAGTATAGCTTTCGACTTGTCGATAAGCGTAATATGATCGCAGAGTTCTTCTACCGAAGCCATATCATGTGTTGAAAAAATTATGGTTGTACCATTCTCTTTTAATTCAAGAACTTCTTTTTTTAACATAGAGGCATTTACCGGATCGAATCCACTGAAAGGTTCATCGAAGATTAGTAACTTAGGATTATGGAGAACGGTGATGATAAATTGAACTTTCTGAGCCATTCCCTTTGAGAGTTCTTCGATTTTCTTATTCCACCAATCGATCATATCAAATTTACCAAACCAATACTTGAGCTTTTTCAGGGCATCGGTTTTTGTTAAACCTTTTAATTGCGCCAGGTAGAGCGATTGCTCGCCTACTCTCATCTTTTTATATAAACCTCTTTCTTCCGGTAGGTATCCCACCTTAAGCAGATCGGTTTGCGATAATCGTTTGCCTTCCAGCAGAACCTCACCCCTATCGGGGGCCATAATACGGTTAATTATTCTGATTAAGGTTGTTTTACCTGCTCCATTGGGCCCGAGCAGACCATAGATACTACCTTTTGGGACATGAATCGATACGTCGCTAAGCGCCTTATGACCAGCAAAACTTTTATCGATATGTAATGCTTCAAATAGTGACATCCGGTGTTCATTATGTTATTGGGGGATTATTCAAAATAATTGCGAATTCGTTCAAAGAAACCTTTTTCCATTTTCGACGGATCGGGTTTAAAATTATTTGATTCCTCCAGTTTCTCAATAAGTTTTCGTTCCTCTTTACTAAGATTTTTCGGGATATAAACATTAATATTTACAAGCAGATCGCCTTTTCCATAACCATTAACTTCAGGAATTCCTTTACCTCTCAAACGTAATATTTTTCCGGGTTGCGTTCCGGGTTCGATTCGTATTTTTGCTTTTCCATCAATGGTTGGTATCTCGGTAGTTGTGCCAAGTGATGCCTGAGGTATACTTAAATACAAATGGTATAACAGGTCGTTTCCGTCGCGGATAAGTTCGGGATGTTGTTTTTCCTCGATAACTACTAACAGGTCGCCATTTATACCACCTCGGCGAGCCGCATTTCCTTTACCCGATACATTTAATTGCATGCCTTCAGCAACTCCGGCGGGAATATTTATTTTAATTACCTCCTGATCTTTAACAATTCCTTCACCGTGGCATATAGTACAACGATCTTTTACGATTTTTCCTTCTCCATCGCAATTTGGGCAGGTTGAGGTAGTTTGCATTTGTCCTAACAACGTATTAGTAATCCGGGTAACATGGCCCGATCCATGACATGTGCTGCAGGTTGCATAACCATCGCTTCCGCGGGCTCCTGTACCTCCACAGGTTTGACATGTTACATATTTATTTACTTTTAATTTCTTTTCAACTCCATTGGCTATTTCATCCAGGCTAAGACTTACTTTCAAGCGAAGATTACTGCCTTTATTGACTCTGCGTGATGTTCGACTGCGACTTCCGCCAAAACCGAAACCACCAAAACCACCAAAATCACTAAAAATATCACCAAACTGGTTGAAAATGTCCTCAATAGTCATTCCGCCACCAGAGAAACCACCACCTGAACTACCCAATCCTGCGTGCCCAAATTGATCGTATCGCCTTCTTTTATCCGGATTGCTCAATACTTCATAAGCTTCGGCAGCTTCCTTGAATTTTTCTTCGGCTTGCTTATCGTTAGGATTCTTATCAGGATGGTACTTTAATGCCTGTTTCCTATATGCTTTCTTGATTTCATCAAGCGACGCACTTTTCGAAACACCAAGAACTTCGTAGTAATCTCTTTTTGCCATGAATCCAGCATTAACTGTTATATTCAAATTAATCGCCTACTACCACCTTGGCGTAGCGAATTACTTTGTCGTTAAGCATGTAACCTTTTTCAATTATATCCACTACTTTTCCTTTTTCTTCTTTGGAAGGAGCGGGTATTTTTGTCATTGCCTCGTGGAAGTCGATATCAAAATCCTGCCCTTTGGCATCGATTTCTTTAATTCCTTTTTGTTTGAGAAATTCTGAAAATTTGGTGTAAATAAGATGTATTCCTTTTTTCAGAGCATCCAGATCGTTCGATTTATCGAGATGATCGATGCCTCTTTCAAAATCATCCACAACCGTTAGAATATCTTTGAGCAGGTTTTCATTGGCGTTAAGTATAAGATCAGTTTTCTCCTTTAGAGTTCGTTTCCTGTAATTATCGAATTCGGCTGAAAGGCGAATATACTTATCCTGCCATTCCTTTGAGGATTGTTCAAGTTCGGATATTTTTTTCTTAAGCTCTTTCTCTTTACTATGTGTCGATTTACTATCAGGTTGTTTTGTCTTTTTATCTGCTTTTTCTGACGTATTGTCCTGATTTACTTTTTTATCAGCAGTTTTTGCACCCCCATGAGTCACTTTTACCCGAAATTCTTCCTTTTCTTTAATTCTTTTACTTTTTGATTCTGTAGTAGATTTCACCGTCTTCTTGCTCATATATAAATCGGTTTTAAATCATCACATTTGGTTTGGCCATTCTTTTCTCAAATTTTTTGCCAAGAAAAAACGGCAGTCAATTTGACAGTCAATGAGAACAAACACTTAACATATCAATCAATTAGAAGATTTTCGAGATAGGATCTGAGGGCTTCACCGTGTAAATCTTTAGCCAGGATAATACCTTTACCGTCAATTAATATGTTGGAAGGTATAACATTGATATTATAAATGTATGTAGCTCCAGCTTCCCAACCTTTTAAATCGCTAACATGATTTTCCCAGATCAGATGATCCTTTACGATGGCCTCGACCCATGCTTCTCTTGTACGATCACAAGAGATACTGTAAATTGTAAATCCTTTACCATTCCGAAATTTCTTATTGTGAAAATCTCTATAAATCGCAACAAGTTTAGGATTCTCAATACGGCAAGGAGTACACCACGAAGCCCAAAAATCGATAAGCACTAATTGCCCTCTGAGTGAGTAAAGAGAAATCATATTTCCATTTGGATTGGGATAAGAAAGATCGGGTGCTAGATTACCTATATTTAAACCTTTTTTAATCGCATTACCAGAATCTGATTTTACTTTTTTGTCAGGGTTATTACATGTGGTTACTAATAGTATTAATAAGAGAGTCGGAACAAGTTTTGACATGAGAAAATTAATAAATGAATTATATGCGCTGTATGTTAGCTCCAATCGCATTAAGCCTTTGGTCGATACTCTGATATCCACGGTCGATTTGATCGATATTATGAATTATGCTTGTTCCGTCGGCAGATAATGCCGCAATTAAAAGTGCAACACCCGCACGTATATCGGGAGATGTCATAGTTGTAGCTCGCAGCTTTACTTTATGATCCAACCCGATAACGGTAGCTCGGTGGGGATCGCACAGTATAATCTGGGCTCCCATATCGATAAGTTTATCGACAAAGAACAGTCTGCTTTCAAACATTTTCTGATGAATAAGAATACTGCCTTTTGCCTGAGTAGCAACCACAAGAATAATACTTAAAAGGTCGGGTGTTAGTCCTGGCCATGGAGCATCGTCGATAGTCATAATAGAACCATCAATAAAAGTTTCAATTTCGTAATGATCTTGTGCGGGAATGTAAATGTCATCATTTTTGCGGATGAGCTGAATTCCCAGACGCTCGAATGAGCGGGGAATAATGCCCAGATTATCGTATGAGACGTTTTTTATAGTAACTTCCGAGCCTGTCAATGCAGAAAGACCAATAAAGCTACCGACTTCGATCATATCGGGCAGAAGAGTGTGTGTGCAGCCTCCAAGCCGTTCAACTCCGCTAATAGTCAGTAGGTTTGATCCTATACCATTAATTATGGCTCCCATTTTAACCAGCATTTTGCAAAGTTGTTGGATATAGGGTTCGCTCGCAGCATTATAAATGGTGGTAGTTCCTTTTGCCATTGTAGCAGCCATGATCAGATTGGCAGTACCTGTTACAGAAGCTTCTTCGAGAAGCATATAGGCTCCTTTAAGTTTTTTTACCACTACAGTATAAAAATCATCGTGATGATTATATATGAATTCAGCGCCAAGCTGGATGAAACCATTAAAATGGGTATCGAGGCGTCGTCGACCGATTTTATCGCCACCAGGTTTGGGTATATATCCTTTTCCAAAGCGTGCTAGTAAAGGCCCAATAATCATTACCGAGCCACGCAGACTAGTACTTTTTAACCGGTATTCTTCACTAAGTAGATATTCAAGATCGATTTTTTTGGTTCTGAAACTATAGGAACCGGGAGCCAGATTTTTTACTTCAACTCCAAGATTTTTGAATAATAAAATCAAGTTATTAACATCGAGAATATCGGGTATATTGTTAATGATAATTTCTTCAGAAGTCAGTAGCGTTGCACAGAGAATTTGAAGGGCCTCGTTTTTGGCTCCCTGTGGTGTAAGATTACCCTGAAGTTTACGGCCACCTTCGATTTGGAAAGAACTCATGCAAATAATATTTATTTTTTCCGCATGGGTCTGCGGCTTTTCTTTTTATTCAGAATGTCACGCGTTTCACTCAGTTTGATATTTTCTGTATTGACACGTCCTTTGGAAAGTCTTTCAAGATCTTTTAGTATAACCTCATCGCTTACTGTTTCGCGATTCCAGATCAGGTACGACTTTTTCATGTGGTTTGCAATAGTATTGATAAGTTTCTCTTTTTCATCTCCATCGGGTAATTCACATGCTGCATCGATCATTAATTCAATAGCTTTACCGTAATGTTTATACGTTATCTCGTGAGTACCGTATGAAACTAATCTAGGCCGTTGTTGAAAAGTTTCAGGTTTTGGAACCTCGTAAGGAAAGTCGATATCCAACTCAAAATCGGCGATTATAGCTAGATGATCCCAGAGCTTGTGTTTAAAGTCGTTGATATCGCGCAAGTGCGGATTCAAATTACCCATAATGGCAATTATAGCATGTGCCAGTCTGTTGCGTTCAGTACGATCTTCGATTGTTTTAATATAATCGACCATTTTCTGTATGTTTCTTCCATATTCTGGAAGAAATAACTGTTTACGGCTGGTGTTATAATCAAAGCTCATTCGAATAGTATGTTTCGTTTAAAATAATCGGTTGTGGAAAGAGAATTTTCAATTTATAAATAATTGCAGTACGCTAAAGGATTTTTTTAATTCCGCAAATGAAATGATGTACAAAGCTAAATGAAAAATCCATTCCACCAAAGCAATTCACCGATTAAGAAAATACTATGTTATAAAACAAATACTTATTGAATTAATATTTCAGAAGTTATCAACGATTTTCAGTTTGGCAAACTTCAACAATAGATGTTTTTCCTGCTTCATTTGTTGAAAAAATACAGTTGCTTTTCGGTTAGGCATTTCACCTTCAATATGTATTACCTTACCTTTACCAAACCTTGTATGTTCAACTAGCATTCCTGTCTGTATTTCCATAGGATCGGAGGGCTTAAACAACGGATCATCTGGTACGGAAGTTTGTCTAGCTCCTGTAATAGCTTTACTTATTTTTGTAAGTTTTTTCCCGGATCGGTTGAAAAATGTAATAGACTCATGCTGCGGTGAATAATTTCCCTGCACAGCATCTTCCTTATCAAAAATGAAAGCATCTTTTCGCGGATCATCTGACCAGTCAATATAAGTTTCATCGATTTCCTCAATGAAGCGGCTCGGGGAACAATGCATCAATTCGCCCCAGCGGTAACGCGATTGGCTATATGTGATAATTACTTTCTTTTTGGCCCGGGTAACCGCTACGTAGAAGAGCCTTCGTTCTTCTTCCATTTCCTGCCGACTATCAAATGCCATGGGTGATGGAAACAATTCTTCCTCCACTCCCGAAATATACACAACCTCGAATTCGAGCCCTTTAGCTGAATGCATAGTCATAATACTAACCTTATCCTTTTTTTCTTCCTTTTCATCATTGGCATCGGTAAGCAGGGCAACATTTTGTAAATACCGGTCAAGCGAAGGTTGTTCACCCTCTTCCAGTGCATTTTCGACAAAATCGCGAATACCATTCAGAAGTTCTTCGAGATTTTCGTATTTACTTAATTCTTCAGGTGTATTGCCGGTATGGAGTTCCTTCATAATACCACTTGTGGCTATTACATATCTGGCTGTTTCATAGGCATCTTCCTCCATGGCTTTTACCTTACAATGATCAATGAAATTGACAAATGCGAGCAGTTTATCATTAGTACCCCGGTTTAATTTAAGTTGCGGATCGGATAAATTCTGGAGTAATTCCCAAAGGCTAATATTCTTATTAACCGAAGCCTCTTCAAGCTTTCCCATCGTGGTTTTGCCTATACCGCGTGCTGGATAGTTTATGATCCTTTTCAATGCTTCATCGTCATTCGGATTAACCAGAAGCCTCAAATAAGCAATGCTATCCTTTATTTCTTTGCGCTGATAGAACGATATGCTTCCATATATTCGGTATGGAATGTTGCGTTTTCGCAAAGCTTCTTCAAAAATTCGTGATTGTGCATTTGTACGGTACAGTATGGCAAAATTATTATACTGCATTTGCTCGGTCAACCTGATATCAAGAATGGAATTAGATACGATAAATCCTTCTTCGACATCGGTAAGGGCTTTAATAACCGAGATTTTTTCTCCTTCTTCATTTTTTGAGTAGATAGTTTTTCGTATCTGATCTCGGTTTTTATCGATGATGCTATTACCGGCATTTACAATGGTTTGTGTGGAGCGGTAATTTCGCTCAAGTTTGAATACACGGCATTCAGGATAATCGTTTTTAAAGTTCAGGATGTTTTCAATTTTTGCACCGCGAAATGAATAAATGCTCTGCGCATCGTCGCCAACCACACATACATTTTTATGGCGCGCGCCCAGATGGTTAACAATAAGGTATTGGGCATAGTTGGTATCCTGATATTCATCGACAAGTATAAAATGAAATTTTTCCTGGTATATACGGAGTACATCCGGGAAATCCCGAAAAAGTATAACGGTATTCAGCAATAAGTCGTCGAAATCCATCGCTCCGGCTTTCTTGCAGCGTGCTGCATACATTTTAAATATATCGCCCAGCATAGGTCGACGAGTTATCCGGTCGCGTTCCCTGAATTG
>CAYMQP010000015.1:0-3961 GCA_964392505.1 uncultured Bacteroidales bacterium | reverse complement strand
CCTGTGGCGTAATAAGATTATTCTTGGCCGATGAAATACGCCCCAACACTTCACTGGGTTTATAGATTTTGTCATCGAGCTGGAGCTCGCGGATTATCGTTTTCAGAAGACTTTTTGAATCATCGGTATCGTAAATAGAGAATGCCGATAGGTATCCGAGCTTTTCAGCTTCCTTGCGCAAAATACGGGCAAACATAGAGTGAAATGTGCCCATCCAAAGATAACGAGCTGTATTATTGCCAAGAAGATGGATTATTCGATCTTTCATCTCGCGAGCTGCCTTATTGGTAAACGTCAGAGCAAGTATTGACGAAGGTGATACTCCCTTTTCAAGTAGGTGGGCTACTCTGTATGTTAACACACGAGTTTTACCTGAACCGGCACCAGCGATTACTAGCGACGGGCCCTCGGTATGTCTAACTGCTTTTACCTGAGCTTCGTTCAATCCGTCGAATAATTTACTCACAGGAATTTTATGGTATTAAAGACCGTAAAGATAGAATTTAACTTGTCCCTGGTGGATTAAAAACAGTAGTTTTTTTAAGCAAAAATCAACAACATTGATTTAGGATCTAAGTATACAAGGTCAGGTTGATTTTATATAACTCAAAACCGAATATTGCATTAAAAAATGAATAAAGATACATCCGTCATTATCTTTTTAAAGCACGGGTTTATTTTTTATCATTGTATTGGTGCATAGAAATACTAAAATCAATATTTTCGAGTTATCATCTGAAAATCCACTATGATGCTGAAACTGGTTCGCGTAATTTTAATGATTTGTTCCATAATTTCAGCCGGTTCTATTAATGCACAGCTTTTTAGAGGTTCAGCCGATTACACAGGTGTCTCTCAATATGAAGTTACTGGATCACCTGACTCGATTTTCATCTTCTTTTCTCATAATTCAAATAAATTCATTGAAGCCTTGTCGCCCAATGGTGATTCAACAACATTCAACTGGTCATATTACGATATAAATACTGGCGATTACCAACCTTTGAGTAGCATTTACGATACAGTTAGCCGAATAAGTGTTACTGTAAATCAAGGGTACCGAGTTCAAATAAATGGAAATGGGAACGATTATGAAGGCCGTTGCTGGACGATTATAAATGACTTTTCAGTAGAAATTTACAACGCAGATACAATTGATTGGGAGGGCGAAACGATAAAAGCTATACCACAATCGCAAAAATGGTGTCATTTGATTCGTGATATCAGAGGTCGAATCGATAGCGCCAACCTGTACTATTATGATCCTTTTGCCGATACAATTTGTCCTATGGAATTAATTTACTCGGAAACAAGAAGTAACTGGTCGGCCAATCCGGATGCCCCTGAGCAGGGAATTAACTATTTCGTTCAAAACGATGAATACTTTCTGGAAATCGATATAGAAGATCCTTTCTGGGAGGATAGCTGGTATATACTCACCGTTACCGATAATTATGGTATGTCGAGCAGCGATTCAATATTTAACGAAACTATTGAGCCTCATGCTGAATTAAATTACGATTATATCCATCTCGATAATGAACTGTATTATCCTGACAAACCGGAGCGTTATTATGATATTTATGGAGAAGATTACTATGCTGAAGAGAACAGGAATTCTGCACCTGCACAATTTTTATTCAGAAACCAGTCAGTTAATGCCGATACTATAATTTGGGATTTCGGCGACAGCCTGATTGAGCATTCTCAGGCCGATTCCATATTGCATACATATAGTGTACCTGGAACCTATTTCCCAAAAATTATTGTTTACAATGTTGTTGAACATTTGTATGAAACCTGTTCCGATACTTTTCCAAAATATGAGGAAACTACCAATTTCGAATACCCATTAGAGGTCAGTGAATCACAAATGCCCTCGAAAGTAAATCTACCTAATGTTTTTTCTTGTCCGGAAGGAGTAAATAATTACTTTCGGTTTATTGGCGATGTAAGTATTACTTCTTTTGAAATTGCCATTTACAACCGTTTCGGTAAAAGGGTCTATCATTACGAAGTAAATATACGCGACTGGGAGGGTTGGGATGGTAAGGATAACAACTCAAATAAATATGTACATACTGGTGTATATTATTATGTAGTGAAAGAGCTTATAACAATGCCGGATTTTGAAACGGGATTAAAACCACGTTTAACAGCAGGAGAAGTCGTTAAAAAGGATGAGCCTGGCTTATATAAGGGTTTTGTGCATGTTTATAATACCGAACAGTAAGTTAAACAAAGACCTAATGCAACTGTTATCAGATAGGACAAGCAGGCTTTAAACTGTGAACACAAAAACAGGAATATAAAATTATTCTTCTTCCTGTTCGGCTTCGTAGGCTTTCAGCAGTTCTTCCTGAATATCGCCCGATACGGCGGTGTATTCGCTGAATTTCATACTATACATAGCACGCCCTCCGGTAAGGGAGCTTAACGATGTAGAATATTTGTTCATCTCAGCCAGGGGTACTTTGGCAGAAATCTTTTCGAATCCTCCTTCACTCGACATACCCTGCACAATAGCCCGGCGTCCCTGAAGGTCACTCATTACGTCGCCCATACGATCCGATGGAACGAGCACTTCTACATCATATATAGGTTCGAGAATCTTAGGGGCCGCTTTTTTAAATGCCATAGCAAATGCATTACGACCAGCCAGCCGAAACGATATTTCGTTCGAATCGACCGGGTGCATTTTTCCATCGTATACATAAACGCAAATATCGCGCGCATAGGACCCGGTAAGGGGACCCACTTCCATTTTTTCCATAACACCTTTTAATATGGCAGGCATAAAACGTGCATCAATCGATCCACCCACAATACAATTATAATACATCAGTATTCCTCCCCACGGAAGCTTAATTTCTTCGGTTCCGCGAATCGACATTTTAAATTCCTTCCCTTCGATTTTAAACATTTCTTTGGGTTTAGCGCCGTTGATATAGGGTTCGATCATCATATGCACTTCACCAAACTGTCCAGCTCCACCCGATTGCTTTTTATGTCGATAATCGCTCTGGGCAGCCTTCGTAATAGTCTCTCGATAAGGTATTTTCGGTACAATAAAAGCAGTCTCGATTTTGAACTGGTTATCGAGATGCCACTTCAGTATATTCAGATGATGTTCACCCTGGCCTGAAATAATGATCTGGCGCAGTTCTTTTGAATATTCTACCTGTATAGTAGGATCTTCCTGATGCATGCGACTTAAAGCCTCTCCTAACTTTTCTTCGTCTCCTTCATTTACAGGTTTAATGGCAATACGATATTTAGGTTGAGGAAGATCGACCTGGGAAAAAACAATATTGTTTTCACTTAATGTGTGATTGAATTTTGTACCCTTAAGTTTCACAGTAACCCCCAAATCACCAGCTGTTAAAGAGGCGATTTTAGAACGATTTTTGCCTGCACTTACTAAAATCTGAGATATACGTTCTTTGTTTTTAGTAGAAGTGTTGGTTAAGTCCATACCCTCTTTAACGGTTCCTGACATCACCTTAAAAAAGATTACTTCCCCGATATGTTGTTCAACACTTGTTTTAAATACAAAAAGATTTGTTGGACCAGATGCATTGCAGATTACATCGTTTCCTTTAGCATCCTTTGTAGCGGGCATGACATTCGGACTAGGAGCCACGTTCGAAATAAATTCCAACAGTTGTCCCACTCCCATATCTTTTTTGGCCGAAATACAAAATACAGGAAACATGCCTCGGGTTATCAGACCTGCGGCAATACCAGAACGCATTTCCTCCTCTGTCAAACCGTCATTTTCGAAAAAAATCTCCATAAGTTTTTCGTCGTTCTCAGCTGCTTTTTCAACCAGTTCATTCTGGAGTTCTGTAGCCCGGTCGGCCTCGCTATCGGGAATATCAACAGCTTCCATTTTGCCATTTTCACCTAGGTTGTACATTTTCATAGTTAGTACATCGATGATAGCGTTGAAGCCTACTCC
>CAYMQP010000014.1:8111-24806 GCA_964392505.1 uncultured Bacteroidales bacterium | reverse complement strand
ATATTCATATGGAGGCATTTTATATTACAGAAATGTTTCAGGTGAGTTCTTTGAACAAACTGGTGGTGATAATCCATTTGATTTTATTTATGGTGAAGCGAATGAAGCACCGCTTAGTCCAACATTTGCTGATATTGATCGTGATGGCGATTTAGACTTGTATGTTGGCGATAAATATGGTGGAGCAATATTCCTATATGAAAATGATGGAGGTGTATTTACTAAAGTCACAGGTCCTGATAATCCTTTTGATGGCCTTATATTCTATGGACCGGCACCAACCTTTGCCGATGTTGATGAAGATGGAGATTTGGACTTATATGTTGGTGGTTTTAATAAATACAATGGAGGTGAACTATACTTCATCGAAAATACACAAGGTCCTAACAGTATCGATGCTGATCTGAGAGAGGATTTAATCAACATTTACTCTTTTGACCATACTGTTGTTGTCGATGGCGGATCCAGCCTGATTGAGCAGGTTGAGGTATATACAATTTCCGGGGCACTTATTACTTCCGAAATTGTTAATCAATCAGGGCGATATGAACTATATCTGCCCGAGGCATCACCGGGCATATACCTTGTTCGGGCTATACATGATGGGGAGCCTTCGGTTGAAAAAGTTGCAATCAAATAAACCGATTAAAGTTTTTAAAAAAGGAAGAGGTTTACAAGTTTGTAAACCTCTTTTTTACATGACTAAGTCCTATTGTAATATTTTCCGGCTGGCTCTAACTTCAATATATTTTGTTAAGTGATTACCTGCAATTTGTTTTACTATTTTCAATACCGTAGTATTATCGGCATTAACAATCCAGGTTGCTTTTGGTACTTTGTGTTTGTATTGTTCGCTAAAACTTTGCTTCAGTAATCCAATGGCATAACCCCGCTTTCGAAATTCATCAAATAAATAAAGATTGTTGTATTCAATGGTATCCTCTTTGAGTCTGAAGGCCATGTTCCAACCTGCTACCTGGTTTTTATGCCTTAGCACAATACTGGCTGGCGGGTATATTTTATCGGTATGCTGGAAGGGATTAAATTCTTTGGGTATCTGACCGTTTTCTATAAGTTTATTAAGTTGTACTCTCTCGTTCGATGTTATTTGTTCATACGAAACAAATGAAAAATCCGATGAAAACTTAACTTCCGGCCAATTAGCCTTTTTATAGTCTTGTATGTTGCCTTCGGCAATAATTCGGACAAGTATGGGTAATTCCCAATTATTCTTTTTCAATAGTTTTTCAATAACATGCACACTGTTCCAATCGCTTCTGTATCGCGATTGCATATATTTTATTCCCTGGTTTCGTAAACTGGTTTCAAGTAACGTGAGGAGCTGACCACCGATTGTATTATTGCGCTTTTCAGGTTTTACATAAAACGAAAAGAGTTCCGATACTCCGTTATCTTTTTTATCGGCAAGCACGACACCTATTATTTCTTTACCCTCCAGTGCCCAAACACCGCTAAAGGGTTCCTGCAGGGGAATAGTTTGAATTTTTTTCCGGATAGGAGGAAAAGTCAGGTGTTCAATTTTCTCTAATATATGGTTCAGTGTAATGTTTGTCGATAGCTGGAAATTTAGTTCCATTGGGGTAGTTTGTTATAGTTATTGGGTTGATTAAGTTAGATAAGTTGATTGAGTTTAATTAGTTCAGGTAACTATATTTGCCAATTAAAATGCGTTATAAAAATAATGAATAGTTTTGAAGAATCAATTAACCACAAAGGATCACAAAGTACAGCACAAAGAAACTCAAAGATTAAAAATATTTTATTTTAAAAACTCTTCGTGTTCCTTCGTGAAAGAACTTCGGGGTCTTTGTGGTTAAAAAATTACCACGAAAGATCATAAAGTTCAACTCAAATGAACTCAGAGCAAAGAGGATTTAGTAATTAATTACGAATAATGGATATAGAAATAATTTTCAAACAGATACTGGATGCAGCCTATAAAGTGCATACTGCTCTGGGTCCGGGTTTATTGGAAAGTGCCTATGAAGAATGTTTATTCTATGAGTTATGCAAATCAGGATTGGGATGCGAAAAGCAAAAACCAATGCCTCTGGTTTATGCGGATGTTAAGCTGGATACGGGTTACAGAGTGGATATTCTGGTGGAGAAAAGTATTGTTGTCGAAATCAAATCAGTAGAAGCTTTGGTTGATATTCACCTAGCTCAAATATTAACCTATATGAAACTAGGTCAATGTCATTTGGGATTATTGGTAAACTTTAATGTAAAGTACTTAAAGAATGGAATAAAAAGGGTTATATTATGAAACTTCGTATTCCTTTGTGAAAGAACTTCGAGACCTTTGTGGTTAAAAAGCAATAACCACGAAGTAACACAAAGTACATCGCAAATGAGATCGAAGGAATTTGAATAATTATATTCAGACATTATTTTGATATATCTGAATTTTAAAGCATAGTAATATTAATTTTAAATATCAGAATGAATGGTTAGCTGATTTGGGCAAAATGCTTCATATTTGAATTAATTATTAAAGACCGCTATATTATGAGTACCACGCTTCCTCCTTTTGCCGTTACACACACTCCGAATGTTCCCGAAATTATGCACGATTTAGGATTTACTCTGGCACTCAGCACCTATCAGGCTGGAAAAGTTGTTTTCCTGAGTGCAACTAGTCGTGATAAATTGATTCAGCTTCCCCGGACATTTATTAATGCCATGGGAGTTGCCACTTCCGAAACGAAATTGGCTGTAGCCTGTAAATTTGATCTGGTGGTATTGAAAAATTTTCCACAACTAGCCAAAAATTATCCGAAAAAATCTAACACATACGATTCGATATTTGTGCCTATGTGCCGATACTATACAGGGGCCCTCGATTTACACGATATGAATTTTATCGATTCCAAACTGGTAGCTGTGAACACCCTTTTTTCGTGTCTGGCAGAAATTAATGAGGAATATTCATATACCTCCATATGGCAGCCACCCTATATTACCGAGCTTGCTCCGGAAGATCGCTGCCACCTGAATGGCATGGCGGTGAAGAATAATGTAATAGAATACGTCACAGCCCTAGGGAACACTGATACTAAACAAGGCTGGCGGGAGAATAAAATTAAAGGAGGCGTGCTGATTCATGTTCCCACCAATGAGATAGTATTACAGGGATTATCGATGCCACATTCCCCCAGGTTATACAACAATAAGCTTTATTTTGTTAATTCTGCCCAGGGTGAGCTATGTTTATGCGATCCTGAAAAGGGAACTTATGAAGTTATTACAAAAGTAGGAGGTTTTGCCCGGGGCATGGCCCGTTTTGGCGATTTTCTCTTTATAGGTATCTCAAAACTCCGACATACAACCGATGTGTTTAAAGACCTGCCTATTGCTAAAACTTCATTTGCCGGAGTAGTAGTAGTATATCTTCCCTATGGGAAGGTAGTGGGCCAGTTAAAATACGAAAGCAGTGTTGATGAAATTTACGATGTTAAAATACTACCCGGATTAAGACGCCCCGGCATTCTTAACAGTGAAAAATTTGAAGATCACCTTGCCGTGGTAACTCCGAATAGTTCTTTCTGGGGAGTGAGTACAGAGAAGAAACAATGAACTTTTTGAGACAAAATCCAACTATTTATTCTTTAAAAAAATTATAAATAAGCTTTTCCTCTTATTATTTATAATCTCTATTAAACTCTATTTCAGTATTTTGGAAATCCTTGAATTTTATTGATTCTGAGAGTTTATTCCTTCTGCTTTAGACATCTGAATAATTTACTATGTTTGTGGTTTCACATTAACTTCTATCATACTATGCCCAGTTTTGTAATTAACGATAAGTGCGATGGCTGCAAAGGTCAGGATCGCACAGCATGTCAGTACATATGCCCAAATGATCTTATGGTACTTGATAAGGAAAAAAACAAAGCCTATAACCGTGCTGTTGAAATGTGCTGGGAATGTTACAGCTGTGTAAAAATATGTCCTACGCAAGCCATTGAGATCCGGGGTTATGCTGATTTTATACCCCATGGTGCTGTGGTTCAACCTATGCGCAGTACCGATGCCATTATGTGGGCGGTACGTTTTCGAAATAAAACCATAAAACGTTTCAAATTTCCCATTCGCACAACGCCTGAAGGAAGCATAATACCTGATGCTGGTTTTCAAACCGGAACTGATGAATTGAAAAGTCCTTTGTTGAGAACTGAGCCAGAATCACTGGGGATGGAACTTTACATTAAATAAAAAATCACCATTTTATGCTGTTACACAGAGTTACACAAAGTAGACACAAAGTTACACAGAGCGAGTTCTTTGTGTCACTTTGTGGTATAATAAGCCATACAATCAAAAATCATTAATATCAAATTGAATCACTCTCAAATCAGAAAATAACAGAATGAAACCCGATGCATTCGCAACAATCCAGATAGAAACCGATCTTCTTATTTTAGGAGGAGGTATGGCAGCCTGTGGTGCAGCTTTTGAGGCGGCTCACTGGGCTAAAAAGCATAATTTGAAAGTAACCGTTGTAGATAAGGCTGCTATGGAGCGTAGTGGAGCAGTAGCTATGGGGCTCTCGGCCATTAACCTGTACATAGGATTGAAACATGGTAAAAATACAATCGAAGATTATATTAATTATGTGAAAACTGATCTGATGGGAATTGTTCGTGACGACCTGGTGGCCAATATTGCCCGTCATGTCGATTCAACGGTTCACTTGTTTGAAAAATGGGGCTTACCTATCTGGAAGGATAAACAAGGAAATTATGTGAATGAAGGCCGCTGGCAAATTATGATCCACGGTGAATCTTATAAAAATATTGTTTCGGAAGCCGCTAAAAATGCACTTAAAGAACTGGGGAACAATGGGCAGTACTTTGAGAGGATATTTATCACTGAACCAATTATGGATGGCGATCGTTGTGTTGGCGCAGCCGGATTCAGCGTTCGTGAGAATAAATTCTACATCTTTAAAGCCAAAGCGGTTCTCGACGTCATGGGAGGAGCAGTGCATATTTTCCGGCCCCGGTCGGTAGGCGAAGGATTAGGCCGTTCGTGGTACCCGCCGTTTAATTCGGGAGCGAGTGCTTATTTTACGCTTAAAGCAGGTGCCGAAATGACCTGCCAGGAAATTCGTTTTGTACCGGTACGTTTTAAAGATTCCTATGGTCCCGTGGGAGCCTGGTTTCTGTTATTCAAATCGAAAGCTACGAATGCCAAGGGCGAGGATTATATGGAAACCCGGGCTGCCGAACTGAAAAAATGGGCTCCTTACGGAACAGCAAAACCCACTCCGGCTAATCTGCGTAACTATTTGATGCTGCTGGAACTTGAAGCCGGGAATGGGCCCATTTATATGAGAACCGATGAAGCCATAAAAGAGCTGGTAGCCAAAATTCCTGATGAAAAAGAAGCAAAACGAAAACTGAAGGAGTTGGAATCGGAAGCCTGGGAAGATTTTCTGGATATGACCGTTAGTCAGGCACTCAATTGGGCAGCTCATAATATTATGCCTGAAGAAACACCATCGGAAATTGCTGCCTGTGAGCCTTACTTCATTAGTTCGCATTCGGGTGGTTCAGGCGCTTGGATATCAGGTTCTGAAGATCTTGCTCCGGCCGATTATTTTTGGGACTATGGAAATATGACTACCGTTAAAGGATTGTTTGCCGCAGGAGATGCTTCTGGTGCATCTTCGCATAAGTTTTCATCCGGATCATTTACCGAAGGACGAATAGCAGCCAAGTCGGCTCTGGCATTTTGTGCCGATCATCCGGATGCTGTCACAGTATCCGCTGATAAAATTGAAGAGCTTAAACAACGAATTCTGCAACCATTAGCCGTATTCGATGAACATATAGATTTTGCCAATGACCAGGATGTGAATCCGAATTTTATTAAACCAAAAATGTTTATGTTCCGGTTGCAGAAAATTATGGATGAGTATGCCGGAGGAGCGTCAGTTGGTTTTAAAACGTCAAAAGCGTTACTTGAAAAGGGATTGGAATATCTGAATTATATGAAAGAAGATTCCGATAAACTGGCCGCTTCCGATCTGAATGAACTTATGCGATGCTGGGAGAACATTCATCGTATATGGCAGGCCGAATCGCATATCCGTACTATGTTGTTCAGGGAAGAAACGCGGTGGCCAGGTTACTATTTCCGAACTGATTTTCCTGAAATGAAACAGGAATGGAAGTGTTTCGCCAACTGTCGATGGAATCCGGAAACTAACGAATGGGATATGATAAAGAGGGAGATAAAAGAATTAACATAATACTTGCGTAGGATACTTTGTGCCTACTTTGTGTAACTCTGTGTTATAGCTTTTCCATAAAGTTACACGGAGAAGTCTTAAAGGTACACAACGAGATATATTTATTAACTGAAGTTGGAAAAAGCAGATAAAAAACCCATACTGGTAATTGGCGGAGGGATAAGCGGGATTACTGCTGCAGTTGAGATTGCTGAAGTGGGCCGGGAGGTGATTCTTATTGAGAAGGAAGCCTACCTGGGAGGAAATGTGGTGAAAATGAATAATTATTTTCCAAAACTTTGTCCTCCGGCTTGTGGTTTGGAAATAAATTTTCGTCGAATACGGCAAAATCCCCGGATAAAAGTTTATACAGAAACCGAATCCATAGCTATTACTGGTTTAATAAATCAATTTTTGGTTACACTCCGGCAAGCTCCTCAATATGTTAAAAATACCTGTACTGCTTGTGGAAAATGTGTTGAAGTTTGTCCTGTTGATATGCCTGATGAATTCAATTACGGATTTACCAGCTCAAAGGCTATTTATTTACCTCACGATATGGCTTTCCCGATGAAGTATTCTATCGATGATCGTTATTGTACAAAATCAGATTGCGCCAGGTGTGTCGATGTATGCAATTATCTGGCAATTGATCTGGAAGCCCAAGAAAAACAATTCGATATTGAAGTTGCATCTGTAATAATCGCCACCGGCTGGAAAAACTATAATGCTGCATCAATTGAAAACCTTAACTATTCGAATTTCAAAAATGTAGTAACCAATGTGGAATTTGAGCGATTAATTGCTCCTGGTGGAGTGGGAGCGGGTAAATTAGTACGACCATCCGACAAAAAAATACCAAAAGAAATAGTTTTTGTCCAATGTTCGGGTTCCCGCGATGAGAATCATTTACCTTATTGCTCAGCAGTATGCTGTTCTGCATCGTTGAAACATGCATTAACCATTCAGCAGCGATATGCCGATAGCAGAATAAAAATATTTTATATCGACTTGCGAGTGACCGGAAGAAATGAGGACTTTTTGAATAAAGTACAGGAAAATAAGAATATCGAATTAATAAAAGGTAAGGTGGCTAAGATTGAAGAGGTAGGTGAGAATAAAAATCTGATTGTTGAGGCTGAAGATGTTATGGCCAGTAAAAAGATACAAAGTGAGGCAGAACTAGTGGTATTAGCAACAGGCATAATACCTAACCGGCTTGGATTCAACATAAAAATAAATGAGGCTGGATTTATGGCTTCCGATCAGACTGATGGAATGTATGCTGCTGCTTGCAGTAAAAGACCCATGGATGTATCATCATCAATAAAGGATGCCACGGCTGTGGCAATGAAAGCCATCCAAAGTAATAACCAATAAATATTAATTTGGAAAAGAAAACAGGAATATATATCTGCTCAGGCTGCCAAATTGGTGAGTCGATTGATCTGGAAAGACTTTCCCGGATTACAGATCAACCTATGGTAAAAATCTGCAAGGTACATGGCTCCCTTTGTTCTGAAGAAGGTTATGAGGGAATTAAAAAAGATATAGAAACCGAAAAACTCGATAGTATCATTATTGCAGCATGTTCACCCAGGGATAAAACAGATGTTTTCAAATTTCCGGAGCATATACTTACAGAACGTGTCAATATACGTGAGCAGGTTGCATGGGGACTTGAAGGGGAAGAAGAAGACCTGCAAATGGCTGCGGAAGATTATTTTTGCATGGCCATTGCAAAGATTCAAAGTATTAATAAACCGGTACCCTACTTTCCGGAAAATATAAGTGAACAAGTTTTAGTGGTAGGAGGTGGCATTACAGGAATTACGGCAGCGCTTGAAGGAGCTAAGGCTGGATATAAAGTACATCTGGTTGAAAAGGGAGATTCACTGGGAGGTTGGTCTGCACGATTACACAAACAGATTCCTTCAGCCGCACCATACGATTCACTTATCGAACCGGTTATTTATGCCAAACTTGCTGAAGCGGAATTGAATCCAAATATCACCATTCACAAGTCAACGGGTATTAATAGCATAACAGGGCAACCCGGTAATTTTGAAATTACACTCCAGAATAATCACGCTGAAAAAATTAATGCCGGTGCTATTGTTGCAGCCATGGGGTGGAAACCTTACGATGCTCTTAAACTGTCGAATCTGGGTTACGGCAAATATCACGGTGTATTGACAAATATCGAGTTTGAAGATTTAATTAAAAATAAACCTGATCAGAAATTACCACAAAATATTCTATTTATTCAATGTGCCGGCTCGCGCGATAAAAACCACCTGCCTTATTGCTCAACATATTGCTGCATAACATCGTTGAAGCAAGTCAGCTACATTCGGGAGAGAAATCCCGAATCATCGGTTTTTATTGTATACAAAGACATCAGAACGCCCGGTATGTATGAAGGCTTTTATAAAGAAATACAGGCCGACAACCAGGTATTTTTTACAAAGGGTGAAGTTATTTCGGTTGAGGGAATAGAAAGTAAATTAAAAGTGTCCGTAAAAGATACCCTTTTGGGTGACGATATCTTATTAACGGTCGATTTGGTAGTTCTTGCCACAGGTATGATTCCGACAGGAACAACAGATTTAAATCTTTCATATCGATTAGGGAAAGGGCTTCCTGAGCTGAAATATGAATTTTCCGATTCGCATTTTATTTGCTTTCCTTACGAAACGCGACGCACCGGTATTTATGCAGCCGGGACCTTACGTGCCCCTATGGATATTGCTTCCTGCATTGAGGATGCTGCGGGAGCCATGCTTAAAGCAATTCAGTGTATCGAGTCAACAAAGAGGGGAGAAACCGTACATCCCCGCTCAGGCGACAAATCTTATCCTGAATTGTATATGGACCGATGTACCGATTGCAAACGATGCACCGAAGAATGTCCTTTTGGTATGTATGATGAAACAGAAAACGGTACTCCCTTGCCAAATCCAACCCGGTGCAGACGCTGTGGAATCTGTCTTGGATCTTGTCCGGAGCGGGTTATCAATTTCGCCGACTATTCCATTAACAGCATGTCGGCCATGATCAAATCGGTTAAGATACCAGATGAATTCGAAGAAAAACCCCGTATATTGGCCTTTGTCTGTGAGAATGATGCCTACCCGGCTTTCGATATAGCAGCGCATAAAGGTTTGAAATGGAGCCCCTATATACGAATTCTTCCTGTAAGGTGTTTGGGAGCAATTAATAAAGTATGGATTTCCGATGCCCTATCGTGTGGATACGATGGCATAATTCAAATAGGTTGCAAGCCGGGTGACGATTATCAGTGCCACTTCATTCATGGCAGTGAGCTTACAAAAATACGTGGTGAAAACATTCAGGAAACACTGCAGACTATGATGCTCGAACCGGAAAGAATACGAACCGTATTTGTTGAAATAACAGATTACCGGCAAATTCCGGAAATAATTACTGATTATGTTGAGGAAATTGAAAGCATAGGATCAAATCCATTCAAAGGGATGTAGAAGGTATGAACTCCAAATTATGATTGAAGTAACACCTGACATAAAATTCAAAAAACAACTTAAAAAAATAAGTAAAGCACCATTAAATGAATGCATGCAGTGCGGCACCTGTTCCGTTGTATGTTCACTTGCTCCTGATGATAAACCTTTTCCTCGCAAGGAAATGATATGGGCAGGATGGGGTTTGAAAGACAAATTACTGGCTAATCCCGATGTATGGCTTTGCCATCAATGTGGCGATTGTTCCACACACTGTCCGCGGGGCGTTAAACCAGCCGATGTGTTAAATGCAGTACGACAGTTGACTTATCAGAAATATGCAATTCCCGCTTTTTTGGGTAAAATCCTGCAAAAGCCACTGTGGCTACCTGTAGCTCTGTTAATACCCGTTATAATCATTTCCACCATTCTGATATTAGCAGGTACTTTTACTATTCCTGAAGGGCCTGTAAACTATTCAAAGTTTTTCCCTCATGCCTGGCTGAATAGTTCATTCTCTGTTATTACTCTTATCAGTTATGGCTTAGCCATTGTTAGTTTAACACGATTTATAAGAGATATAAAAATCCAATTTCCTGAATTAAAACTGAAAGGAGGAATTATACTCCAGCTATTTCGTAATGCTAAAACCATACTATCTCATAAAAAATTCAGCAACTGTATAGCAAACAGTATCCGTAAATGGGCACATATACTGGTATTTTATGGATTTGTTCTTTTACTTGTTGTTACGATATATGCTATTATCGCTGCCCTTACCCATAACTATCCACTTAGCATTACCAATCCTTTTAAAATGCTTGGGAATCTTGCAGCACTTATGCTTTTTATAGGCCTGGGCATTATGATAATCAATAGGCTGAATAATAAGAAGGTAGTTGGTAGCAGTAATTATTCTGATTGGTTGTTGCTGATCTCACTTTTTCTCTTGACACTATCGGGTGTTATTATTGAAGTGACACGGTTCCTTAATTGGAATTCAGCTTATCACCTTTATTTTTTTCACTTGGTATGTGTCTGGTTTGTCATTATATATTTACCTTACACTAAGTTTGGGCATCTGTTTTATCGAAGCGTAGCAATGAGTTTTGAGGATTCAACAGGTAGAAAATAGAGATTTTGTAATCCGATGATACTGGATTTAGAAACGATTAAAAAACTCAGCGAGGAAAAAAGATCCGAAAATCTCCTATTTATCGCTTTTCTGAAGAAACAGAATTCTGCAAAAATCGATAAGTTGATGCACGAATTGAATAATCACTATATATTTCATATCGATTGTACCCAATGTGGCAACTGCTGTATGCATTTGCGACCTATACTGGCTGAACGCGATATTGATATACTTATAAAAAAGCTGCGGACAACGCGAGTTAAATTTAAAAAAACATATGTTATCACCGACGAAGAGGGGGATATGCTTTTTAAGCATTTGCCATGTAAATTTCTTTTAGATAAAAAATGTAAGCTATACGAATCACGACCTGAAGATTGTCGTTCCTATCCACACCTTCATAAAAGTTTCTTGACCCACCGTTTGTATGGAATATTCGAAAATTATGCTATTTGCCCTATTGTATTCAATGTGCTTGAAGATCTTAAAACGAAATTACAATTCTACTGAATTTATATATTCAGCACATTAATATTTTGTATGGATGAGTCAATAGGAATAGTATCAATATTTGCAGCTCCCCGCTTAGCCAATTCATAGCGAACCATGGCCAACGAATGTTTCTTATTTTCGACATCAACCTGTATGCTGAATTCTGTAAAACTTTTGCCAACATTTTTTGTGGGTTCATCGGCAAAAAGTTCATTATCACTAAGATAATGTTCAATGCTATCAACTTTTTCATTGGCTACGTTAAATAGTATCATAACCTTATTTTCAGCATTTACTACTCCATACAGATTTAATAAAAACATTCTAAGTAGTTCGGTTTTCTCTGTATTTTTTTTAATTCCCGGATTAATATAAATACCGGTTTCCGATACCAGAACAGTATCTACTATTTTTAAACCATAATTTCGGATAGCGGTTCCACTTTGTGTGATTTCCAAACCAAGATCGGCACCGCTGTTCTTTATTTTCGCCTCGGTTTTTCCCCAGGTCTCGTATATCAGTATTCCTTTCTTTATGCGTGGAGGTGTTTTATATTTTTGCACCGAGAATTCCTTATACTCTTTAAATAAATCAATTTTTTTGAGAATATTCTGAATCCAGTTGAGTGTCAGATAAGGCATTTCAGTAACAACCGTGATTACTTTTTTTGATTGGCAGATCTGTTTAAGGAAATTTTCTGTTGTATCAAATTGAGAATCGTTGATGATGCCCACCAGACGAACGCCACCTCTTTGCAATGAAAGTACTTTTTCCAGCTGTATATCGGTGTTGTATTCTAACTTTAGTTCCAGAATACGTTCCTGTATCCAGTCCTCGCCGGCAATGGCAACGTCCAGTTCTCCCAATCCTAACTGCGATCCGAATTCTTGAGGCCGGCCATCCCAGCCGAAAAGGTAATTAATCGTTGAGAATGAGGTAGGACCACCTGATTCATAACCTTTAGTCATAAATCCTGCTTTTTCAAGCAGTTGAATCAGGTTTCCACCCCGATTCGGGTTAGCCAGCGATCCGGCCGGCATACCAATGATGAGTTGTTTATTTGACATAGGTTTTTATTTAAATTCCAATAGACAAAAATTAAAAAACAATTAAATCACAAAAACCAAAATCCGAACTGAGTTCATAGATCTATATATGGTTTTAGTAATTTGGAATTTCAGGATTATTTAAAATTAAGTTATTTGTAATTTATGAATTGATGATTTTTCATTTTTCCACAAACTTCAATTTATCACCTTCAATCTTACGATAGAAGCAAGATGTATGTGGATTACCATTTTCTCTTTTAGCATGACAGGCGCCTTTCCCCTGAGGTATCACCAGATAAAGTAATGAATTCTGTTCGCAATTAATTCGTATTTCTTCCACCTTAAGTAAATCGCCTGAAGTCATACCTTTTTTCCACAATTCATTCCTAGTACGACTCCAGTATGTGGCATAACCACTTTTTAAAGTTTCTTCGAAAGCAGCCTTGTTAGCAAATGCTATAAGAAGTACTTCCTTTGTTTTAAAATCCTGTGTTACCACCGGGATTAATGAATTACCCTCTTTACCAAAGTCGATCATCAACTGATCGGTGTATTCTTTAGCCATATTTTTTCATTATTGAACGTTGCAAAGGTAATAGCTCCCAGTCAAAATTGGAAACTTAATTTTGCATTGAATTTACATAGCAATGAATTAATATCTTTTTAAAGTATTCAGGCAAATCATCCTGCCAGCAGTCGGCTGGCAAAACAATATAAAGTTAATATCCTGCCTTTCTTCTGGCTTTTATCTGTATGGTATTCTCGATAGGTTTATCGGCAATCAGGATCAGGTAACCTCCGCCACCGGCTCCAGATAGTTTCCAGCCCAGGACTTTATCGTGGTATTGATTTATTATTTTTCGAATTTCGTCGTTGAGGGTATTCGGGAAAAGTGTAGTTTGTGCTTCGAATGATTTGATCACGTATTTTCCGAATTCTTTAAGATCTTTTTTGAGTATAGCATTATAACATCTAAGTGCTGCTGAAGTCAGATTCCTGACATTCGTTTCGGTTATTGCTGAGCCACCTGTAGCATCATATTCCGGTTTTCGGGGCCACAGGGTAATCATAAAAATATGCTTTTCAAGCCAGGCGAGGATTTCTTCGTCATCGATAATTTCAATTTTTGACGGCCAGTAGGTATTGCTTTCAAAATAAAAGTGACATAAACCCGGAACCGTGAGTCCTATAGCATCCTGCGATCCTGAGATCTCTTCTTTACCTGGAGGATTATCATAGGTAAAAAGTGTTTTAGCCAATTTTTCCGGATGCCCCAACGGTAGCGATGACCCCCATAATTCAAAGGCTTTCTTTCGGGTCGAACTAGCCATCCCACTGCGTTCATTGAATTCGATAGTGGGTTCAATCGATAATGTAATACACGATCCAGGAAGTACTTTATTCACGTAGGGCTGATCGATCCATGTTCCTGCAATATCGATACGGTAAGGTAATAGGTTGCGGTTATCGGCCCGCAATGCGGTAGTCGATCGTACCGGCAGACCGGCTTCCGGTATCCGTTCCAATACTTTATAATCAACGCCAAAATCTTTACAAAGTTTTTCTTTTAAAGGACTATGTCCATCTTCGTTCACAATGAAAATATCAGGCTTAAGTTTTTTCATATCGGCCTCGAAATCGAGTATACCACCACCCGAGTTAATGAAGGCATCCTTTACAAACCGGATGGCTTTTACCATGAAAAGCCGTTCGGTATCGCTATTTAAAGTGCTTCTGCCTTTAAGCTGATTAATGGTTGTATCGGAACCAATACCTACATAGAGATCACCGTATTGCGATGCCTCTTTGAAAAACGCTACATGTCCGCTATGCAGCATATCGTAACATCCGGAGACAAATACTTTTTTCGCCATATAAAACAGTTTGAGAAATTTTTAAAGATAAGGCATAATTCCCTTTTGATATAAACAAAAGTTAACCAGGACAGACTATATTGTTTCTATAGTTGGCAGATGAGTTAATAATACTTTGTAATGTGTAAGGCCAAAAGCATCGAAGAAACAGAGGTAGTTCCTTTAAACTTATGAGCTGGCAAAAATAAGGAGAACAGAATTTTTTAATTGTCTCTAAACCAAAGGAATTTCTGACAGGATTTATATCTGTATTGGCGCCTGCACTGTTGTCTACACAGGAAATACAAAAGCAAAACAATGAATTGGATATACTAATGATTTTTTATTCCTTTATGAACAATAAACAATTGCCGGATGATAGCCTCTTGGTGGAATTAATCGGAAAGATAAAGAAAATTCGATAAGTAGAGAATTTATACTTTTTCAACGGCCATAATGGGTTGGTTCTTAATAACCATTTCACCATTATTCACAAGTACTTTCAATACTTTTAGTTTATAAGGAGCTTTGATCTCATTAACAAGCTTCATAGCTTCGATAATGAAAATCGTATCGTCTTTGCTGGCAATTCCTCCTTCTTCGATAAACGGCGGTTTATTCACTCCGGGTGCATGATAAAATGTGCCAGCCATAACTGCATTAATATAATTTTCATATTCAGCAACGGTATTTTCAGTTGTTTTCTCAGCAGGTTTTTCGGCTACTTTTTCGGCAGGTTTTTCCTGTTCTTTTGAGGCCTCCGTAACAGGTTTTTCCTGCTCACTTGGAGCTGAATGTTGTTCAGAATTTAACGAACCATTTGAACCATTGCCTCCCTTCTTTATAGCCAAGTTGAAATCACCTTTCTTAATAATCAGTTCATGTACCTCCATATTCGAGGCTTTTTCAATAAGGTTACCCAGTCGTTCAATATCATCGGGATGTAGCATAGGATCAACAGTTTGCGATTGAGCAGCTTCAACAAGATATTTAGTTTTCTTTTCGGGAGGTGGAGCAAGTGCTTCAACCTCAATATCGGCAGGAGTTTTTGTTCTTTCGTTTTCAGGAAGTGCCCTCCACTTAAAATACTCCAAAGATACTTCAGGGAAAAGGCAATAGGTAAGAATATCCTCTTCATTTTGTATTAATTCAGGCTCATTGATGTTATCAGTTGCATGAGGTAGCATATCTTCAAGATCATCAGCAGGCCGGTGATCGATGGGTTTTTCGTCTCCCAGAATTTTTTTAATGAATTTTGGTTCAATGGGAACAGGTGAGCGTCCGTATAAGCCTTTCACGTAGTTTTTTACTTCTTGGGGTACAACTTTATATTGTTCACCTGTTATAACGTTCATTACCGCCTGGGTACCTACTATCTGACTTGTAGGGGTTACAAGCGGAGGGTATCCAAGATCTTTTCTTACCTTGCTTACTTCTTCAAGTGCTTCCGGAAGTTTTTCAATGGCATCCTGCTGCTCTAGCTGTGAGCGGAAATTTGAAATCATTCCACCGGGAATCTGATGGATTAATATTTCTGCGTCGATTATAGGTTCAAATCCCCTGCCTTTTGTACGTTTAGGAGTAAGATTTGCAAAGTATTTATTTACTTTTCTCAGTGCTTCCAGGTCAAGTCCGATATCGAATTCCGTTTCACGGAATATAGCATCGGCAGTTTCAACCGGAGGTTGGGAAGAAAATCCGGCCATCGAAGCAATTGCACAATCAATGGCTCCTGCGCCGGCTTTAACACCTTCAAAGTATGCAAGGATTGCCATTCCGCTGGTTGCATGACAATGAATCTGAACCGGGATATCCAGTTCTTTCACAAGGGCTGAAACCAATTCTTTTGAACCAGTTGGTGATAGTAATCCGGCCATATCCTTAATACAAATTGAATCAATGCCTAAATCGGCTTGTTCCTTTGCATAACCAACATATTTTTCAACAGTGTGTACAGGGCTGATGGTGTAGGAGAGAGTTCCCTGAGCGTGAGCTCCGTATTTTTTTACAGCTTTTATTGCTGATTGAAGATTCCTGGTGTCATTTAGGGCATCAAAAATCCTGAAGATATCAATGCCGTTTTCTACTGCAGTTCCTACAAACCTTTCCACCAGATCGTCAGGATAATTCTTATAGCCTACAATATTCTGACCTCTGAGCAACATTTGGAGCGGAGTTTTAACTGCTTTTGCTTTTATTTGTCGTAACCTTTCCCAAGGATTTTCACGCAAAAACCTTAAACACACATCGAAGGTTGCTCCTCCCCATACTTCAAGAGAATAGTATCCCACAGAATCAATCACATCAAGTATTCCAAGTATATCATCTGTCCTCATGCGGGTTGCCCAAAGAGATTGATGACCATCTCTTAATGTAGTATCGGTTATTCGTAGTTTAGTCTTTTTTTTCATGTGAATAAGGTTATTGA
>CAYMQP010000014.1:3755-8101 GCA_964392505.1 uncultured Bacteroidales bacterium | reverse complement strand
AAATAAATAAAGGAACACCAGGCTTAAAGGGCCAATTCAAATTTTCCGATTTCAGAATATTTCTTGAATCTGGCTTTGATTAACTCTTTAGTTGTTAATCCTTTTAGTGTTTTGATGTTTTTAATAATTGATTTTTTAACAGCGTTTGCAGTTTGTTGATAGTTTAAGTGAGCACCTTCACCGGGTTCTTTGACAATCTCATCAATTACGTTTAGATCGAATAATGAGCTTGCGGTGAGTTGTAATGCTGCAGCTGCATCGGAAGTATATTTAGCGTCTCTCCAAAGTATTGAAGCACAACCTTCCGGTGAGATTACTGAATATATGGCATTTGAAAGCATTAGGATTTTGTCTCCGACCCCTATTCCAAGGGCTCCACCGCTTCCTCCTTCACCTATAACAACAGAAATAATTGGTACTTCAATTGAAGCCATTTCTGTTAAATTCTTGGCAATTGCCTCGGCCTGACCTCTTTCTTCAGCCTCAAGGCCCGGGAATGCACCCGGAGTATCAATAATAGTAATTATTGGAAGGTTATAACGTTCGGCTAGTTTCATTAGTCTTAATGCCTTACGGTAACCGTCGGGCCTGGCCATTCCAAAATTCCTTTCTACATTATCAGCAGCATTTTTGCCTTTATTGTGGCCAATAAGCATGATTTTATACTCACCTAGTTCGGCAAACCCACCTATTATAGCCCGATCGTCGGCATAATATCTATCACCACGGAATTCAACGAAATTTTTGAAAATCAATTCAATATAATCCTGTAAAACAGGTCGTTCAGGATGACGACTTAACTGAACTATTTCCCAGGGTGTTAAACCCAGGTGAAGAGACCATATTAGATCTCTTAGCTTGTTCTCGTATTCGATGATCTCAGAACTTAGACTAACGTTACCGTTTCCGTTACGTTCTTTAAGTTCTTCTATTTTCTCTTTTATTTCAAGGATCGATTTTTCGGGTTCCATAGTTTAATAATCTATTAATTAATTGATGGGATGTATATATAGATTTTTAAATATAGATTATGGATAATATGAAGGGCAAAACATTCTTTGCAAATATATACATATTTTCTTTTTTATTTCTTTAGGCTTAAAAGCTTCGTAAATCATATATGCTTATTCATTGATTTGGTGATGTTTATCGGTTATAATAACCGAGAACATTACTTAAATAATCTTTTAGGTCTTTCCGGTTTACGATTGCATCAATAAAACCGTGATCGCGCAAATATTCTGAAGTTTGAAAGCCTTCAGGCAGTTTTTCTCCGATGGTTTGTTCAATAACCCGCCGACCAGCAAAAGCAATCAATGCACCCGGTTCGGATATATTAATATCTCCCATCATGGCAAAACTGGCAGATACTCCGCCCGATGTAGGATTGGTCAAAACCGAAATATAAGGGATCTTCTTCTTGTTTAATCTTGAAATCCCTGCACAGGTTTTGGCCATCTGCATTAGGGAAAGGGTTCCTTCCTGCATTCGTGCACCACCCGATGCTGAAAAAATTATATAGGGAAGGTTATGATCGTAAGCATAATTTGCTGCCTGGAGTATTTTTTCACCAGTAGCACTTCCTAAACTACCACCTAAGAATCTAAAATCCATGACCGCTAATACGATATGAATACCATTTATGTTACCATGACCAGTAATAACAGCCTCAGAAATTCCGGTTTTCTGTTTAGTTGCTTTTATATTATCCTTATAACTTCCTTTTGAATGAACAAAATTTAAAGAATCAACAGGAACAATGTTATCAAAGAGTTCTATAAAAGTATCTTTATCAATAATTTGTTCAATTCTTTCATGTGCGGTCAGACTACCGTGGTAATTGCATTTCGGGCAAACATTTAGATTTTTTGCCCATTCCGTGTTATAAATGTGTGAATTACATCCTTTACACTTAATCCAAAGATCTTCCTTTTTAACAGCTATTTTTTTTGTAGTAGTACCATTAAACCATGTCATATTTTGCTCTCCAATGATTAATGTTCAAATACACTATAAAAAAAATATGAACTCGATCTCAAAATCAACTAAACTAAAAAAATTGAGCCGCGAAAAATAGCTAATTTTAGATTATAACCCAAAAATATTTGAGAAATTCACAATATTTATCAAAACCTATAATTTAAAGTCGTTATAAATCAGTAATTTATAGTACTTGATATAACGTTTACATTATAAAATTATTTCATTAAATCATCAGATAAACAGGGAATTACCTCTTATATTATAGTCGAAATTACTATATCATTTTATTTGTATCTTATTTATTCTGAAAGAATTATAATGTGGCTGCTATTTTGACGGTTTGATCGATTTTCGTGTCAAATTGACAAAAGTTCATTTTTTCTTAATATGTTTTACTAACAACTGGTTTTTGTATTAGTTGTCTTGTAGGTTTGCTGTTTGGAGTGAACATTATTAATTAAAATTATAAAGAATACAGGCCTATACTTAATGATATTCAGGAGATCATGCAATAAATATAGATTGGGAAAAAGTAAGTATAAGTATTATTATATTGGCATTATATAAAGTGATATAATTGATTTTTACTTCTTCCAGAAACTGGGTGTAAATAATACCAATACAGTAAAGAGTTCAAGACGTCCGACAAGCATCAGGAAGGAAAGGAACCATTTACCGAATATGGGAAAATGGGCATAGTTATACAGGGGTCCAACATCACCAATGCCAGGTCCGATATTACCCAGTGTTGCAGCAACTGCACCCAATGAAGTCTCAAGGTTATAACCCATAAAGGCCACAACTATGACGCCTACTACCCAAATAAGCATATAAACCGATACAAATGCCAGTACATTGGTTATGATCTCAGGTTTTACTGCCTCTTTATTGATTCGCACGGGCACAATAGCATTGGGGTGAATTAACCGTTTCAGTTCAAGCAAACCATTTTTCAGAACCAGAACAACCCTAACAATTTTAATACTACCGCCCGTTGAACCTGCCGAGCCACCGAAGAACATCAATACCAGTAATAAAACGACGGTTGAAGGAATCCATTCCATGTAGTTAAATGTTGTAAACCCTGTAGTAGTCATGATGGATACAACCTGAAACAGCGAATCGCGAAATGATTTTTCCAGCGATTTTCCTTTCAATGTGAAGGCAAGAATAATCGTAATAATTATTGTAAATACAGCTATAAACGAAAGGTAGGCTCTGAACTCCTCATTCTTCCATACTCTTCTGAATTTCAAATGCATAGACAGATAGGAAAGTGAAAAGTTAATACCTGCAATTATCATAAATACGGCAATAACATACTGAATAAAAGGTGATATAAAGTAGGCTATACTGGCTTGTTTGGTTGAATATCCGCCTGTAGCCATTGTAGTGAATGAATGGCATACGGCATCAAATACCGACATGCCTCCAATACAAAGCAATATTACTTCAACAAGGGTAAAGATTACATAAACAGCCCAAAGACGTTTAGCCGTTTCTTTAATACGCGGGTGTAATTTATCGGGTACCGGACCAGGTACTTCAGCGGTGAAAAGTTGCATGCCTCCAATTCCCAGAACAGGAAGTATAGCTAACGAAAGTACTATAATGCCCATACCACCGAGCCATTGTGTCATACTCCTCCAGAATAACAAGCCGTGCGAGAGCGATTCGATATCGTTAACTATAGAAGCTCCGGTAGTGGTAAAACCTGAAATGGTTTCAAAAAAAGCATCGGAATACGATGGAATGGCATTTGAAATAACAAATGGAATAGCTCCGAAAACCGAAAAAAGCGTCCATCCCAGACTAACAATAATAAAACCTTCACGTTTCCCTATGTTTTTATCACATTTACGAAAAATTATCCAGAGAAGAAAACCTGCAATTGCCGTAATGAAAGAAGATAATATAAGATACACAGCATCTGAATCACCATAAAGTATCGATACCGGAGCTGCGATCAACATAAAAGCTCCTTCCAGAATGAGAAGTATACCTAAAATAAATGCAATGATCCTGATGTTGACCATGTTTTATCAGGTAAATAACTTGTTGACTTTTGGAATAGCCGATGGCAGGGTGAATACGACTACTTTATCGCCAGGTTTGATAAGCGTATAACCATTTGCAATAAAACTCGTATCTCCTCGGATTATTCCTCCTACCATAGAGTCTTTAGGGAAATTAATCTGGTTGAGTGAGGCTTGGGTTATTTTAGTATCGGGTTGTACTTCAAATTCCAGTACTTCGGCATCGGTCCCAGTGAGGCATTTCACGGCTGATACAACTTCACTGGTGGTAAAGCGGAATATACGACTTGCAGCAATTAGTTTTTTATTTATTATTGTATCGATACC
>CAYMQP010000014.1:0-3745 GCA_964392505.1 uncultured Bacteroidales bacterium | reverse complement strand
TACCCATATTTTCTGCCAGGGCAATATAATCGATGATTTCAACTTCACAAATCGTTTTCTTAACACCCAGTCGTCTGGCCAGCATACAGGAAAGGATATTTATCTCCGAATCGCCGGTTACAGCGATAAATGCGTCCATATTATCCAATCCTTCTTCGATTAGTAGATTTACATCACGGCCATCGCCATTGATGACCAGGGTATTATTTAGCATATTGGACAGGCGGTAACTCTTTTCCCGGTCCTGTTCAATAAGTTTTATATTGTGCTGTGTTCCAAGATCTTTAGCCGTTAACAAACCAATACGGCTACCGCCAAGAATCATAATATTACGAACACCAAATTTCTTTTTTCCCGATAAATCCATCAGAATATCGATTCCTTCCTGAGTTGATATTACATAAATGGAATCATTTAAATTCAGTTTAAAATCGCCGCCGGGAATAATGGTTTCACCGTTGCGGGTTATGGCAACAGCACGAAACTCATTTTTTTCCTGTGATGCAGAAATTTCCTGTAGTGTTTTATTGGTGATTTTAGAATCTTCATCGAGTCGAAGTACGAACAGGGAAAGCTTACCTCCTGAAAAATCAACAATATCAGTACTACCGGTCTGATGTAAAAGACCTACTATTTCGCGCGATGCAATTTTTTCAGGATAGATCATATAATCGATTCCCATACTGATAAAATGTTCCCGGTGTTTGGCATATAAATATTCCTGATTATCGATGCGGGCAATGGTCTTTTTTGCCCCTAACCTTTTACTTAAGATTGCTGCAGTGATATTGGTTTCTTCATTACGGGCAACAGATATAAACAGATCGGCCTTTTTGACACCACTATCGAGCAGATCGGATATCGATGTTGCAGATCCAGCGCGTGTCAAAACATCGAGGGTTGAGCCTACCTGCCGGAGTTTATCTTCATCAGGATCTATAAGAACAATATCATGATTCTCCTGGCTTAGCATTTTAGCCAAATGGGACCCAACTGCTCCGGCTCCTGCGACAATGATTTTCATTAGTAAATGGTATCAAAAAAACAAGCAAAGTAAACTATTCTTATTATAATTAGCTATAAGAAAATGATTTTTCTTATGCTCTCTTGCCAGAGTGGCATCAGCTCCAAAAACTCAGAATATCTGTCATTTAGATGTATATGCTATACTCACTCCAGGTAAAAAAGGTTACAAAGTTCTTAGCTAATAATTTCGATATAAAGTATAAGCTGTTTTCTATTTATGGTTGAATAAATCTTCTTTGATAGGCCCCCTGAAGTTGCATATCGTAATACTTTATTCCATAATGTTCGGCAAATTCTCTCCAGATATTTTTTCGGTATTGCGTTATGGCGCTAATAGTAAGAATGAGATCCGGTTTGTATTGATTAAATATTTCAGGAACCGGATAACCTGAGTCATAATCGATAATCAATGTACCTGCTTCGACAGTGTCAGAATATTGAGAGTCAGTTGTTACAGGTTTGTTTTTATAAAAATACCGGGAGTTATAAAAGTTGATAAGAAATCCTTCCCGTACAAATTTAATCTCAAGATTATGATCCCGATAAATTTTTCCGATACTTGTATTTTCACTTTTTATCCATTTTATATTACGGTTTACTATATTTGAAATCCAGTAATTCCTGAGATACTTGATTGTGTTATTGTTTTCAATTGATACAATTCCTTTTGTGATCAACGTATGATTTATACCATCAATTATGCTGATGACAAGATCATTATTCCTAACATTATAGATAATTAGTTCTTTCTTATCAGATGCTTTTTTAAGAGTAATGATATTAGCTGCCGTAATGGTAATGATTAATGCTCCTGCCAGTGGCAGCAAATACTTATATTGTTTCTGGGTAATCAGAATCATTATCAGTATCAGTGTTGCATAAAAGGCCAGGAGATGAATTGATTCGAAACGAATTCCGGTAATAGCGGAAAAAGGTAGCTGCTCAATAAAATTTATAGAATTGTTCAATAATCGGAGCAATATTTCTAAAACGAAGGTAACATATGGCAGAAAGAAAGTAAACAGAATTGAAATGGTAAATAAAATAGCTCCTGCCATAATAAGCCAAACTAATGGAATTACTACCATATTGGTTAGCCAGAAATAAACCGGAAACTGGTGGAAATAGTACAGACCTAGTGGAAATGTAACAAGCTGGGCAGCTATAGAAACTGTAAATAGCTGCCATACTCGATCGAGTATTCCATTGCGGATAAAAACGAGCTTTTCAATTCTAGGTTGAAAATATATTATACCCAGTACGGCCACATATGAGAATTGAAATCCCACGTTAAAAAGTTCTGCAGGATTAAAAATAAGTATAAGTAAAGCTGAAGCTGCCAGAATATTATAACTGTTAACTTGTCGCTGGAGATTTTTCCCGACAAGGAAAAGAGAGAACATTACTGATGCTCTCATTACCGACACTGACAAACCAGTAATAAAAGCATACATCCATATAATAGCCAGGATAACAATCGTGCGAACGAGCCTGTAATATAGTTTTTGATTTCGGTTACCGAATAATGAAATCAGGATAAGATATAGAATTCCAACATGTAATCCTGAAACAGCCAGTATATGCATAGCACCAACCGCGGCATAACTTTCCCTTAATTCCTGTTCTAGGAAGCTTCTATTTCCGGCAACCAGCGCAGAAAGGACTGCTAATTCATTATCCCGGATATTATAGTTTTCAAAATAAGTTATTAATCGATTCTGTACTTGAGAAGCCAGACGTCTTAATTTATGCTTGCCTGAATTGCCTCCAAAAGAATAATTCGCCTCTTTTATATAACCGGAATAATGAATTCCCTGACGTTTCAAATATTGGGCATAATCAAATTCATCCGGATTCCCCGGATTATTAATTTTACTCAGTTTTCCTTTAAAATAAATAATATCACCTATTTCGGGCAGGGAACGGGTTGAATCAGGCTCGAGGTAAAGACGGACTTTCTCATTGAAATTTGGATGAATTTTTTTTACTCCAATTCTGCTGATACGACAATCGATCTGAATGCTTTTCTCTTTCAATATCGGTGCGTTGTTTACAATACAGGAATATTGATTGTGACCAGAAGGAAATTTGATATAACCACGACTGATCTGATAACTGAAAATTCCTGCCAGAACAATGACAACGTAGATTATGAATCCACGGTAGATAAAACGGAAGGCAAAATTTTTACGGATATAATACAATAAAAGGAACAGGATTATTGCACAAGTTACCAAAGTATAAATAAGGCATTTTTTGAAATCGGGTATGAGTTCTTGAATTCCAATTCCCATTATGTATGCAACTGTTATTCTCAGGAGTGGATGATTTCGTATGAAAGCTGGTGTTTGCATGTAACCTGACACGAATGGATAATTGCTTGCTACTGGAAGATTAAACTGGGGGAATTTACAAAAAATGAGTAATTTCCCCTCCCGATATTTTCTGAATTATAAGAGTAATACATGCTAACTAAATAAAACGGTAAATAATTAAAAATAATTAAATATGGCAAATTTGAAGACCCGTTATATGGGTATTGAACTGAAAAATCCTGTTATTGTTGGAGCCAGTAATCTTGTGAATAATCTGGAAAACGTTAAAAAACTGGAAGAAGCCGGTGCTGCGGCCTTAGTATTCAAATCGTTATTTGAGGAGCAGATACAACTTGAAAGTGACCAACTCGACGATAAATTACAGGAATATAGCGAACGAAATG
>CAYMQP010000013.1:0-24894 GCA_964392505.1 uncultured Bacteroidales bacterium | reverse complement strand
CAGTAGTAGGATCGTCGGGTGCCAGTGATTCATCATATTCATTTTTAACAAATTTTCCTGCAAACTCACTATACGATGCTTGATCAACATATCGTGCAACAAATTCTTTGTCAATATCTTCGATACGATAAAAACGCCCTTTCCTATCAACTAAAGGTACGCGGTTTCCATTGTTATCAATCACCGTAAGAGCCACAATATCGTTTTGCTGTGCCACACGAAGGTCGTCGGCTCCGAAAGTAGGTGCTATATGCACAATACCTGTTCCATCCTCGGTGGTGACAAAATCGCCTAATAGCATCTCGAATGCTTTTCCTTCAGGTTTTACCCAGTCGATAAGTTGTTCATAGTGAATTCCTTTCAGCTGTCTCCCCTTAAAACTAGCTAAAAGTTTATAGGGAATATTTTTATCACCCTTATGGTATGCTTCCAGTGGCATATCAGATATATTCTGATTGAAATATACTGGAATCAGGTCGGTAGCAAGTATTACCGTAACCGGATCGGAAGTGTACGTATTAAAAGTACGTATTTTACTGTACGAAATAGCATTACCCACTGCAAGGGCAGTATTTGATGGTAATGTCCACGGAGTTGTTGTCCAGGCGAGAAAAAACAGGTCGGTATCGATATCCTGAAAAAGCCATTCCGACTGTTCATTACGAATAACTTTAAACTGAGCTACACAAGTTGTGTCTTTAACATCGCGATAACAACCCGGCTGGTTCAATTCATGAGAACTTAAGCCCGTTCCAGCGGCAGGTGAATAGGGTTGAATGGTATAACCCTTATATAGCATATCTTTTTTATAAAGCTCTTTTAAAAGATACCATAGTGTTTCGATATAGCGGTTATCGTATGTAACATAGGGATCATCCATATCGATCCAATAGCCCATATGGGTTGTTAGCTCTTCCCATTTGCGCTTGTATTTCATCACCTCCTTTTTACAGGTATTGTTATATTCCTTTACGCTGATCTTGTTACCAATATCTTCTTTTGTTATATTAAGTGATTCCTCAACGCTTAGTTCCACAGGTAAACCATGAGTGTCCCATCCGGCTTTCCGTTCAACAAGATATCCTTTAAGCGTTTTGTAACGGCAGAATATATCTTTGATTGTTCTTGATAAAACGTGATGAATACCGGGTATTCCATTGGCCGAAGGAGGCCCTTCATAAAAAATAAACGGTTTACTTTGTTTTCGGATAAGCAGGCTTTGTTTGAATACATCAAGCTTGTCCCACCGCTCACGTATTTCAACATTAATTTTTGGTAGATCAAAAAGTTTATATTCCGGAAACTTCTTATTCATTGAAAGACTTACGTTAAAATTCCTTGCTTAAAAATTGCACAAAGATAGATTTATGATCAGAAAAAAACAATTTTAATAAACGGAAGTTAATGTTTTGGTAATCAATGAATTCGTTAATTCTTGAATTCAGGCTTTTAGCAGTGTAAATGCAAATGAGGTGCCTTTATCAAGTTTACTCTGAACATTAATGGTTTGATTATGGGCTTCAATGATGTGTTTTACAATAGATAATCCGAGGCCTGTTCCTCCCATTTCGCGTGAACGGCTTTTATCTGTTCGGTAAAATCGCTCAAAAATGCGAGGCAGATCTTTTTCGGATATTCCAATTCCATCGTCGGCAATTTCTACCAGGATGTTATCGCCCATGTCGAGAAAATCAACGACAACATGACCCCCTTCCTTCCCGTATTTCAATGAATTTACTATCAGATTACTAAGCGCTTCAAGTATACGTTTGCGATCGGCTTTAACATATATGGGTTTATCTTGCGAACGTGTAATTTTCATTTTGATTTTGCATTCCTGTGCCAGCATATCGTGCTCCTCAATCACTTCTTCGACAAGTTTAACAATGTTAAATTTCTGGTATTCCAATTGAAGTTCACCCGATTCAAGACGTGAAATACTTTCCAGATCGTTAATAATTGAAATTAGACGATTAACACTTTTTTCAGCTCGTTCCAGATAATGACGGTTGATTTTTTTATCTTCCAATCCTCCATCAAGTAATGTAAGAATGTAACCCTGAATATTGAAAAGAGGTGTTTTAAGTTCGTGCGATACATTACCAAGAAACTCACGCCTATATTTTTCAAGTTGTTTGAGTTGTGATATTTCACGCGTTTTTTTACGGGCCCATTGCATTACATCGTCCTGAACATTCTGAATGATATCGTTATCTTCAACGTCGGATTTAAATTTTTCTTCAGCCTGACTTAGATTGAATATCGTTTTGTAAATAGGTTTAATTTTTTCTATGATAAAACTATTCAGCGAATAAAATACTATCAGATATATAGCAAAAAAAACGACCAGTGCAACAAAAAACATTGATATAAAAAAACTTGTCTCATGAAATACCTGAACAACTATCCCAGCTCCAACAGTAGTTAGCGATGCAACAATTGCCAATAAAATAGCTAGATTCCGCGGAGAAGAATTTCTCATAATGGCTTGGTTAAGAGCACAAAAATAATGAACCGATGATTATGTAATTAAGCTTGTATATTATTTTTTTAATAATTATAATGACTAGCGACTATTGATTCAAGTTAATAAATAAACTTAAATATGCTGCGGTGCCCTTGACACGATATCCAATTATCTCCTCATATCGTGTGTTAAATAAATTATTGATCCTTAAACTTAATGACAGATACCTGGTAATTTGCTGGTTTATCATTAAGTTCAACAATGTGTACCCCTTAAGTGATTTAGTATCTATTGCCCCATAAGGACCAAGGGCGTATGAATAAAACACATCATTTTTCTTTCCGTAAATTCTAGCTGAAATACTTATATCGGTATTTGTTTTAAAATGATATTTTATCATCATGTTAGCTTCATTGGCTCTCCGTGGTAACGTGTTGATTCTCTGATCTGTATTAATAAATCTACCACTTTCATATAATTGAACATGATGCCCTTGAGTTGCTTCAATATCAATATCGTTTGCATTGAATTCAAGACTCCCCTTTTGAAGTGTCAGGTTGGCCCGTAGGGTCAAATTCCTGTGATTATACCAAATGCTCGCTTCAATACCCTGGGTGGTTAATTTACCTAAATTCAGGTAAGTATCACCTCTGTAATCATCGCGCATCCAATCGTTACCCAAAGTATCAATTCCAATTGCATAATCCCATAAATAAACGTACTGTATGGTATTATTTATTTGATTTTGATATACCGAAAGAATAAATAGTAAATTCCTACCAATTTTTTGTTTATACCCAGCTTCGTACGATAGTGATTTTTCTGTTTCAAGATTGGGATTACCCCTTGTTATAGATGAAATATAATTGATTTCCGGAGTATATAGTTTATATAATGAAGGGCTGTTGAAACCTGTTGCAATGGAACTAAAAATCAAAGTGTTTTCCCCAATTTTTATTGAAGGACTCATTTCATAGGTTAGATAGGAAATACCCTTATTCTCATGGTTATATCGTATACCCGTATGTAGAGAAAGAAATCCTAACCTATTCGATATTAATTGACCATTTCCATCGACACTTAAAAAAACATTGCTAAGTGTTTTATTTAAATTCAGTGTATCAAGATTTGTAACCAATTCATAATTCCAGGCTCCTGCATAGGTATATGAGTTTGATGTCATAGCTTCCCGGTATATTCCAGACCCAGCTAATATTGAAATATTGCGTTGTTTATATTCAAGTTGTATTTCATTCGATACCATATTCCCCTTGAAAGTTCCCTTGTAATAGTTCTGATCATAAACATTAAAATCAATTAGCGAGCTATCATTCTCATTAATTCGCTCGACGTATGATAACCCTCCATTAGCCCAAATTTCAAAGTAATCAGAGATTTTTCGTTTCAGACTGTAGTTCATCGTATGTCGTGTTAAATCAAGTGTATTGTTATCATCATCATCAAATGCTCCCATATCAATGTCAGCAAAATTACCTGTCAATTTATAAGAAATGAATCCTTCAGTATATTTATTGGTAAAACCGGTTTTAAAAATCAAGTCTCTTTTATTAAAATTATCTCGATCTCGATTTTTAAATGCTCCTTCCGTTTGAACTGTATCCATAGTAGCATCTAATCCTTTTACATGCCTATTGAAAATCTCACCACTTACATAAAAATTATTTTTGAAAGTATAATTCAATAAAATATTTTCTGTAAAATCGCCGGAGTTATTACCAAAAGTCCCAGTATTAATGAATGCCCTGATATTAAATCCTGGATCCATTCTTTTATGTGTAATAATATTAATCATGCCACCGATTGTTGAAGAGCCAAATAGAGTACTATGAGCCCCTTTAACAATCTCGATTTGTTGAATATCTGAGGTTGAAATTTCTGAAAGATCAATTGCATTATTGATTGATGAAGGATCAGATAAACGTATCCCATCAATCATTATAGTGGATTGTTCGTTACTAATACCCCGTAAGAAGTATGACTGCGCAGAACCAGGGATAAGATCGTTCCCTACTACATTAATGCCTTCGTAATATGAAAGAAGTTCGGCGATATTTGTCGAACCGTAATTTTTTATCTCATCCTGTGTGATAAGATTTACACTTTTCGGTATTTCAAACAGTTTTTTTTCAGTTCGGGTAGCACTAATTATCAACTCTTCCAGAAAATAGTGTCTGAGGCTGTCATTATTTTGAGCTAATACGCTGGAAGCAATAAATAGTGAAAGGCATGCTACGCCAACAAGGTTAAAATTGGATTTTTTCATTGTTAAATTTTTTAAACATTACAAAAATTGATTGTAAAAACAACCAATATTCGCATGCTAAACCGGAAACGATAAAGGATGAAGAATTTCTCCTTCTACTGCTTTTTTCCCGAAAGCTTTGAATATTGATTTATAAAATGGCAGGTCTTCTGACTTACTCCCTTCAAGACGCCTTCCCGTTTTATTCACCGAAGCTGTCAAAGACAGCGAAGGTGAATTTCATCCTATTTAAAGACACCCGCCTTCGCCAAATACTTCGTTATAAACTTCGTATTTCTAAGAAGGCTTCGGCGGGTAACAGTGGCAAGAGTGCCTTAAAGTTATGGAGCTCACAGCAGCGGGAACTGTTGCCGAATATCCCTTCAATTTATGGGAGCACGGCATTCCCTTTTAAGCTATTCTTTCGATAGAAAGATTCGCACCATTCTTGATACAAGTATACATGAAATTTTCCGTATGGAAAAATTTTTACTATATAGCTTTATATGATATCTTTCTTATTGTTCAGAAAATAGTATTTTTATTATGTTTAGAGTATATTCTCAAGCAGGATAATAAAGATTAAATAGTGGAACGAGTTTCTGTGATTAAGTATGCTTCGTGGGTAGCAATTGGTGGTAATGCCTTTCTGGCTGCATTAAAGATTGCAGCAGGAATTGTGTCGGGGAGCCTTTCCGTAATTGCCGATGGAATCGATTCAACTGGTGATGTACTTATTTCAGTTGTAACCCTTTGTATAGCTTATTTACTGGCTAAACCTCCCAGTTTGAAATTTCCATACGGATATGCAAAAGCTGAAGCCAACGCTACAATAGTAGTTTCGTTTATTATATTCTTTGCCGGAGCTCAATTGGCTATTTCTTCAATAAAACGTATTCTGGCAGGTTCAACAGTTGATATGCCTGGAAATATTGCAATTGTTGCCATTATAATTTCAATTATTATAAAGATATTCTTGGGTTGGTATCTGGGGCGTATTGGACGTAAAATAAATAGTAGTATGCTTCAAGCTAATGCCAGAAACATGATGAGCGATGTAATAATTTCTGTTTCGGTATTTTTGGGCCTCACTTTTACCTATTTATTTAAAATATCCTTGCTTGACTCAATTGTAGCATTACTTGTAAGCTTTTGGGTTATATGGGTTGCTATCAGGATTTTTATTGAAACAAACATGGAACTGATGGATGGAAATATTGAAAGAAAAGTATACGAACAAGTTTTTGAAATAATTGAAGACATACCAGAAGCTCACAATCCCCATCGAATGCGAATAAGGCGTGCGGGTAATAAATTAATGATCAATATTGATATTGAACTCGAGGGAGAAATGTCGTTATTAAAAGCGCATGAAATATCCCATAAAATCGAAAAAAAAATAAGGAATGAACTCGACTATGAAATTTTTGATGTTGTTATACATATCGAGCCTTATGGTGACGTGATAAAGGAAGAAGAGATAGGTATTTCGAAAGAAGTATTAAAAAATTACGTGAAAACCTCATCCAATAAATCAAAATAAACCAGCAGAGCTTTATTTTCGAATTAAAACTAATATAAACATTATTAGAAGTTATTCCTGTCGATTTATAATTTGAATTACTTAATTAATGTATAAATGTATCGATAAGCTGTAGTAACTCAGGTGGATTATAAGGCTTTGAAATATATCCGTCGCAGCCGGCTTCAAGACTCTTTTCTTTTTCACGTGCATTGGTATAGGCTGTTTGCGCAATAATAGGAAGATTCGAACGTATTTCCTTGATTTTTTGTGTAGCAGTATATCCATCCATTCCAGGCATCATAAGATCCATGAGTACAACTGATATAGTCGAATTTTCTTCAACCAGTTTCACTGCCTGTTCACCATTTCTTGCTTCCATTACCTTAGCTCCGGTACGTTTAACAATTTCGTTCAAATAAATGAAGTTATTCTGCTCATCCTCGACAATGAGTACAATTATATTTCGCCAGTCATAGCTTTCTTTTGCAATCTTTTTATCTTTAACCTGTTTCCTGACCTTTGACGGTTTTACTTCAGTGGTATCAAAATAAGGTAAAGTAAAATAAAAGGTCGATCCCTCTTTTGGTTTGCTGTTAAACCAGATTTTGCCCCCCATAAGTTGCACAAGCTGCTTCGATATAAATAATCCCAGGCCAGCTCCCCTGTATAACTTTGAAGGATCGTCCTCAATTTTATTAAACCATTCAAATATGAATTCCGATTTTTCAGCAGGAATTCCAATCCCGGTATCTTCGACATAAAACTGAAGCATGGAAGGTTCATTATCATAATCAGAGTCGAATAGAGGTATGTAACCAAACCGGATATATCCCTTTTCAGTGTATTTAGTTGAATTTCCAAGAAGATTTTTCACTACCTGCTTAAAACGAATCGGATCGGTATATACAGTAAAATTATGATCATCTTCATTTTTTATTAACTCAAGTTTTACATTTTCTATTCTCAGTTCTTTATGCTCATTGGCTACTTCGTTATAGATCTCCTGAAGTGCTTCATTGACCGAAAATTCATTTTTTAAAATTTCCATCTGATCGGCCTGAATGGCAGACATATCCAGTATATCATCGATCAGTTGTAATAATAACCTGCAATTCTTATTTATTCTATTTATATATTTCTCCTGTTCAGTTTCTGAAATATCCCTCGAGGATAGCAACGAAGCAAAACCCAGAATAGCATTCATGGGAGTTCGTATTTCATGCGATATGTTTTCGAGAAAAGCAGTTTTTAACCGATCCGATTCTTCAGCTTTTTCTTTGGCAAACTTTAATTCGCGAGTTCGAAGTTCTACCGTTCTTTCCAGCTGCCGCTTGTTTCTTTCCAGTTCAAGGGTTTGTTTGTGTATCACTTCATTTTGCTGGTCGGAAAGCTCAATCTGTTTATTCAATTCCTGTTTTTGCTTGATAATCTCCTTTTCCTGTTCGTTGATTTTTTTAATCCTCTCTCCCAGTTCAATTTCAAGCTTTTTATATTGTTTCTTAATTTTTTGTTCTCGCACAAGAAAAACGACAACAACTATCAATACAATTGAAATCAGGATTACGATATTTAAGGTAATTCCAATATTTCCTGCTTCACGGGTATTACTTCCAAAACATAATTCGTGAATAAATAAAATAAATACAATAACTAAGAATGATCGGGAAAGACGGCGTTGTAATTTCGTTAAGCAATGTATGCATTGGTTAAACCATATCACTTCTCCCATTAAAAAACTCCTACAACGCATAGATATTTAATAATATCAAAGTATTATTTTATATTAAAGTAGGATTTAGATCCTTTCCACCCCTATACTAAAGATAATGAATAATAATAAGAAATGGGGAATTTGAATATAAAAAGGTGAAAGTATGTACATAATCAAATAACTTCGCTTTTATCTCTATCACAACTTAAAATTGAATAGTATAACATTACGCTAGTAAAAAAACATTATGCAGTTTCGTTCCGATACAAAAATGGCGGATATCATTCATTCTAACTACCAGCTTTTACCTATTCTGAACCGGTTTGATATCCAGCTTGGTTTTGGGGATATAACAGTAGATGAACTATGTTCTGAAAAAAAAATAAATACCGAGTTTTTTCTGGTTATTATTAATTCCTTTCACGATCATGATTATTTTCCACAGGATAAACTTCTTACTTTCCCGATATCCTTAATAATCGATTACATATATAAATCGCATCAGTACTATCTCGAAATTAAAGTGCCCGAGATAGAAGCAATTATTCATAAACTTTCCATGAAAGCAGGCAATTCAAGGAAAAATGATTTGAAATTGCTGGAGCGTTTCTTTTCAGATTATAAAAAAGAAATAATAAAGCATATTAAGGATGAGGAGGACGAAGTATTACCCAACGTAACCAGGTTGGATAAAGCTTATAAATCCGATAATATCAATAATGAACATGTGAAAATTATTCGTGACTACCCAATAGATGCTTATGCTGAAAAACATAACAATGTTGAAGAAAAGCTGTATGACCTGAAAAATATACTAATTAAATATTTGCCTCCTGCCGATGACCATGATCTTATTTATGCATTACTGATTGAACTTTTTAGGTTGGAACGTGATCTTAACGATCATGCCCGAATCGAAGATAAAGTATTGATACCCAAAGTCCGGATAATGGAACAGAATATACTGCAGAAATTTAATGAACAGAATTAAAACATTGATAGTCATAGAACTTCCTCTAATAGTCAGGGGACTGAAACATTATATTTCTCAGATATTGCCTGAACCGGGAACTGAAGTCGTAGATGTCGGATATCTTATTAAAAGAAAGAACGAAGAGGAGAAATGTGTGATTATTATCGACCCTGAATTACTACCGGATCCGAAGCGGGTAACAATCGAACGAATATATAAGAATTTTAATCGGAGTAAACTGGTGTCTCTTTCTATTGATAAACTACCACTTACCCTCACACCTTATTTTGATGAAAAATTATATTTGACTGAACCCGAAGATATTTTCATGGAAAAGGTTCGTTGTATATATCAACAATGTGATGAAAATATAACAAAAACATCGCGAAATAGCATTTTAAGCAACCGGGAAAAAGAGGTTTTAAGAGCTGTTGCCCTTGGAAAAACAAATAAAGAAATAAGCGATTCGCTATCCATCAGCCCACATACTGTTATTACTCACAGAAAAAATATAAGTTCAAAACTTGGCATTAAATCTATTGCAGGATTAACAGTTTACGCCATACTTAATGGTATCATTTCGAACGAAGAAATAAATTCTTGAATCCTGAATAAAGTAAACGTTTTTCTGACAATGATTAAATTTCGCCGTTTTGGCTGAACTTAAACACCTTAAATAGATAGAGTAGCAAAGGTATTATTATGGCAAGCCCTACAACAAGCGCAATAATCATCATAAGCAGGGTTTTTTGAGGAGCAGCTGAATTGTATGCAGTAAGCGGAGCCGTATTATCAAGTGCTACCAGTACAGGAAATTGAATACCAAACCAACCTGTAAGGATAGCAGCAGTTTGAGCCCCTGCTATTATTCGCATGGCATTTTTCATATCCCTCTGCAATGTATATAAAAATACGGGTAAAAGAATTGTAGCTAAAATTGCACACGCAATACTAATCCACGAATTGAGATACATATGAAGTAAAGGCAGTGCATTCAATTGAGCAGCCAGGAAAACAGTTGCTCCACTAACTACCAAAGCAATAAGAAGTCGGGTTGCATAACGTATAAATTGCTTTTTCATCGCGGCATCCGGTGATTCTCCAACAAGATAGACATCAGCCAGATAGGCAAATAAAATTATCATGAAAATTCCTAGTGTAATTGGAAAAAGATTAAGCCACGGAGCCACGAACCGTTCATAAAAAGAAAGTGTATTATCAGTCGTTATATTACCACGAATAACTGCTCCCAGTGTTATTCCAAGGAAAAAAGGAGTGAGTATACTGAATATTTTAAAGATCAGCGTATAAATTCTATGCGATTGATCCCGAAAAGGGTCATAATAACGAAATGTAAAAGCAGTACCACGAAAAATAATTCCGATTAGCACAAGCATAATCGGAATATGTAAATAAAGCGTGATGGTGGAATATACTTCAGGGAATGCATTGAAAAGGATTACAATAACTACAATAATCCATATATGATTTGCTTCCCAGACAGGAGCTATAGCTTTTGAAATTGTATTGATACCCTTATTACCAGTGAATATTTCGATGATGCCAGCACCAAAATCGGCACCACCAAGAAGAACGTACAGTAAAAGTGAAATCCCGATAAAGACAATGGCTAACTCGATCATGATTTATTGGTTTTAATATATCGACAAAATATTTTATGCAATTTTTTATTTGCTATTACTTTGTTCGTGCACAAATCGTATTTGTCGTCGCATCAAGTAAAACGACAAAAAAGTTAACAGTAAATAAATTCCAGTTATGACAAGCAAGGGAACTATAATTCCGGGCATCGATGTAAGGGCATCCTCTGTTCGCATAATGCGATAAATAATCCAAGGTTGACGTCCAAGTTCGGTTACCATCCAGCCCGTTTCGATGGCTAAAAAACCAAATGGAGTCGCAAATATTAAGATTTTTAGCCACCAGGGTTTTTCAAGTAGTTTTTTCCAATGTAAACTAAATACAATGTATAATAAAGCTACCAGGGCCATAATCATTCCAAGTAAAACCATGAGTTGAAAGCTGATATGGGTCAGTAATACCGGTGGCCATTCATCGATCGGAAATTGATCTAAGCCCTTAACTTCGGCGTTGAAATTTCCAAATGCCAGGAAGCTTAAAAATCCGGGTAACTTAACTGCCATTTTAACTTCCTGAGTTTCTGTATTGGGAATTCCTCCGATTAACAGTGGAGCTCGCTCCTGGGTTTTAAAAAGCGACTCCATGGCAGCCAACTTTTCAGGTTGACGTTTTGCTACATTTTTTGCAGAAAAATCACCGCTGATGGGCATTAACAAAGCAGCAACAGCACCAAAGGTTAATGCTATCTTATAAGCTCTACGGTGAAATTCGGGATATTTGCCACGAAGTAATAGTAATGCATGCAGACCTGCAACTCCAAAACCGGTAGCAGCAAATGCAGCAATAACCATATGTGTCGATTGTGAAATCCAGGCTGCATTGAACATGGCATCTACGGGATCGATATTGTATGCTTGTCCATTTATCCAGTCAAAACCTTCGGGACTATTCATCCATCCGTTAGCCGCAACTACAAAAAAGCCTGAGGCTACACCTGCTATTCCAATTAATATCCCAAATGTGAGATGAACCCATTTGTTCAATCTTTTCCATCCGTAAAGAAATAATCCGAGGGCAATGGCCTCAGTGAAAAAAGCAGCACCTTCCCATGAAAACGGCATACCAATAATAGGTCCGGCATGTTTCATAAATTCGGGCCATAACAATCCGAGTTCGAACGATAGAACGGTACCTGATACGGCTCCAATGGCAAAAAATATGGCTATTCCTTTCGACCAGGCTTTGGCCATATCCAGGTAGACTGCTTTTCCGCTTTTCAGCCATTTGTATTCGGCTACAAACATGAAGAAAGGCATGGTCATTCCGATAGAAGCATATACTATATGAAATGCCAGCGAAATGCCCATTTGGTATCGTGCTGCAAGGAGGTCGGTCATAATCGGGTATAATTATTATGTTTAAATCTGTTTATTTATAAAAACAGGATTGTATCAACCAAAAATTCCTAAGGTTTCTATCAATAAAATTTTTAATAACAAGTTTAGTAAATTTGCTGAAAACGTAACAACGAATTAGCCATGATTTTCTTTTGTGGTTTCGGATCAATACTGCCCTATATTCTTTACCTGATAATCATATGGCTTTGTGTTCTTATTGGATTCAGAGGAAATATATTAAGGAGAGAAAAATCAGCTTTCACTATCGAAATAACCAAAAATCAGCTCGATAAAATAAAAATATCAGACAAATGTAATTATATAAATTTTTACGATAGCGTTGTAACAGAAAACAGTAATATTCAGAAAAACCATACGCTATATAATCATACACCGGATATTATAGCAGCTTCTTGGAAAATTTATTTTCATCCGAAATCTGCTCCAATAATTGCTTCGATATTTGAGAACTCGCAAAAGTTGCGAGGCCCGCCACATACCAGATCTTAATTTTACATATTAATTATCAATTCCTTTTTAAGGCATAACTGATGTCGATTATGTTGTTATTCATTTTAATACTAATCTAAAAAACGATGAAAAAAATTCTTTCAATAAGTTGTATACTCATGCTTTTATTGGCCTCATGCGAAAAAGAAAAAAAAGAGGCTGATACCGAGGAAAGCATAACAATGGGAAATAATCATACTCAGGATATATATTTTAGTTTTACCCAAGGTGAAGTAGCTGCCTATACCCGAAGCGAATGGGATATCGCATTTTCAGTACCCCTGCAAACTGCAACTATCGCTATCAATGAAGGAGCCGGAGTTCTTTTATATTCGTTTGGTGATACAACCTCGTGGGATGATGTTGATACATCCGGAATAACATCATGGACTCCTGTTTATAACGATAAAACCGATTGGATGAACGGTGCTTTTAACCGGTTCTCGTCGGGAGGATTTAATTTCGGCTGGGGAACTTATGACCATGGTGTTACTTATACTGTATGGGGCGATTCTATTTATGTGATCAAGCTTACCAACAATGAGTTTAAAAAATTTTTTATCCGCAAACGAATAGGTTATACCGACACCTACGAACTTCGCTGGGCCGATATCGACGGCAGCAATCAGGTCGATGCTTCGTTTTCACCTGCTGTCTATTCCGAATCGAAACATTTCATTCAATACTCTATCGTTAACCAGGAGGTAGTGGAAGCTCAACCCGACAAGAACAACTGGGATTTGTTGTTCACTAAATATATCGCACAAATACCAAATGGCCCTGGAGTTATTGTCGATTACCCGGTTGTTGGGGTACTGATAAGTCCTGGGCTGGAAGGTTTGAAAGTTAGTGGTGTAAATCCTGAAAATGCGCATTATACCGATGTGAGCACAGATTTTACCGATCAGGCCGATATTATTGGATGGGAATGGAAAGTATCGGATCCTGTTACCCACGAAATATCATTGGCTGACAGTACAAGCTATTTCATAAAAACTCAAGGAAATGAGATATACAGGCTCTACTTTACCGAATACGATAGTCAGGCCAGCGGGAAAATATCATTTAAGGTAAAAAAGGTTGAATAGAACGTATAAGTATAGCATACAAGGCCATCGCATGGAATATAATTCCATGCTATGCCTTTTTTTCATATTGTTTCTTATGCCTGTAACGATTTTTGGGCAAACAACAGTGCTTATTCTCGAAGATAAAGTAACCCGACAACCTGTTGAGTTTGCTCACATTCAAGTCCGATCGATAAAAGAATCAACTGTTGTGAGAACAATATCCGATTCATCAGGCAAAGCCGAAATTTACATTGATACTCCTGCAATTATACAAATAAGTTGCCTGGGTTTTAAATCTTTTACCGATACTATTGATCAAGCCGGAATAATAGGAATCGAACTTTCACCCGAATATTATCGCCTCGATATGATTATTGTTACCGGTCAGTTCAGAGCACAACCTGTCGATAAATCCATTTATAAAGTAAATATTATCGATAACCGCACGTTACAATTGAAAGCGGCAAATAATCTGGGCGACCTTATGAAAAATGAATTGATATTTCAATACAGGACCGAAGGTGTTTTGGGCGATTTTTTCCGAATTCGGGGCCTGACAGGTGAACACATAAAAATATTGATTGATGGTATACCGGTTACCGGTCGTGTATTTGACAGACTTGACCTGGGGCAGCTTAGCCTATATAATGTAGAACATATCGAATACATCGAAGGTCCTATGTCAGTCGTTTATGGGAGCAATGCACTTGCAGGAGCTATAAATATTATTACTGCTGAACACCAGGGTAAAACCAAGTTAGTTGAAGCAGATGCCTATTATGAAACAGTTGGAATTTATAATATCAATGTCTTGGCATCTCCAACATTTGGTAATCATAAAATATCCATAAATGGTGCTCGTAATTTTCATTCAGGATGGGGACCTATTGATACGTCGCGTTATAAAATATGGAAACCTAAACAGCAGTATCTTGCCGGAGGTGTTTATTCATTTCGATACAACAATTTAAAACTGCAATTACAATCCGATTTTTTAACTGAAGAATTGCGTGATCAGGATTCACTTGCACTCGAAAATTTATATGAAAGGGCACTCGACGGATATCATTTTACAACCCGCTGGAACAATCGCTTCAGTTTAATTAATAAATATCACGATAATTTTATAGTAAATTTTCTTGTCGGATATTCTTATTATGAAAAACGAAAAATAACATATTTGAACGATCTGGTAAATCTTGAAAGAAATCCGGTAGATAACCCCGATTTACATGATACTACGTTATTTCATTTAATTACAGCCCGGGGATTCGTATCAAACATAGCTGGCAGGCTATTTGAATATCAAACAGGTTTCGATGTGTCTTATGAAGCTGCCAGTGGAAAACGTACTCAGGGGAATCAGCAAATTACGGACGCCGCTTTATTTATGAATTTTATTTTTCGCCCCACAAATATATTTCAGGTACAACCAGGCCTACGGTATATCTATAATTCGAAATATAAAGCCCCTTTTATTTATGCACTTAATTTGAAAATCAATCCGGGAAACTTTATTATTCGAACTTCATATGCCAAAGGATTCAGGGCACCATCGCTCAAACAGCTATACCTGGAATTTATCGATAACAATCATGAAATATATGGTAATCCACAACTTAAACCAGAAACAGGTAATAGCTTAAACATTTCTGTCGATTATTCCTTTAAAAAAGACAAACAAGCAGTTGATGTAACACTGAGTGCATATTACAATCTTATTAGCGATGCAATACAGCTGGTAATTGATACAACCCGGCCTGGCTGGGCAACCTATCTGAATATCCGTGGCAACAATTTTAAAACTCAGGGAATTGAAAGCAGATTTCAATACTATTTTTTTCCACGTTTAACACTTGGATTCGGAGTAAGTTTAACGGGTAAAAGCAGGTTAGAAAATCCACAACAATTTGCTTACTCGACCGATTATGCTGGTTCTGTCAAATACCAAAGTCTGAGATATAACTATGAATTAGCCATATTCTATAAATATACCGACGATTACCTCGATTTTGCGGGCAATTTTAATGCTGAAGGAAATCTTGACGGTATAGCGCAACGATTTGTTACGCATTACCATACGTTGGATCTATCTTTTTCAAAGATATTTCCTGCCATTGGTATTACGGTTACAACAGGTATTAAGAACCTGTTCGATGTTACTTTGCTAGATTCTTATGGTAACTTGAATTTTCATGGCAGCGACAGCCAGTCGACCCCTGCTGGTTATGGAAGAACTTATTTTCTTAAACTCAAATACCGCTTTAGCAAAAATGCATTATGAAATTCAGCGTATTAAAATATGGAATGGCGTTCATTTTGCCGGTATTAGTAATTTCATGTTTCGAAGAAGACGAAGCGGTAAGTCCTTACCCGGGTAATGTTATTCTTATCGAAAATAATATTAATCATTATCAGAGTTATTTTGATTTTGAAACTGGTGAAGTTAATGGTGTACATCCGATAAATGACTGGCAACTGGCTTTTGAGTCAGGAATTTCAGGATGGCATATTCTGGTAAATTCGGGAGCAGGATGGTTTCTTTGGAATTCGCATAAGCAAGATATTGAAGCAGCTGAGCTTGGTATAGAGCCTCAAAACTGGAATTACGATATCCAGAGCGAATATCCCGATTCTACTGCAGCGGGAAACTGGATAACAATACAGAATAATAATTATCACTATACAAACGATGTTTATGTTTTGGGGCAATTATCGGCAGGTAACTACATAAACCGTAAACGAATCCAGTTTATTTTCGTCGACAGTGCATTGTATCGTTTTCATTACAAAGAAGAAGATAATGGTTTTAGCGATACTGTGACTATTGTAAAATCGGATTCATCAGCTTTTATTTATTACGATTTTATACAACGTACACAAAATAACCTTGAACCCAATTATACTCGTTACGATGTTGTATTTTGCCCGTATTACGATTTGGCAACTCTCTTTGGAGTTACTATACCATACCTGGTGCGTGGTGTTTTGCTTAATCCTTACCTTACACTTGCTGTGCTCGATTCAGTATACACATACAAGCAGATCGATTATGAATTACTTAATCAATATGAATTCTCCGATCAACGTGATGCAATTGGATATCGTTGGAAAGATGTAAGTGTTAGTACCGGAAGCGAATATGCCAATTATATCATTCACCGTAACTACAGCTATATTATTAAAACCCTTGAAGGGAATTACTATAAGATGCGATTTTTAAGTTATAGTCTTAATGGCGAATCAGGATACCCCCAATTTGAGTATAGTATATTAAATCCGGTTCAATAAATCAGAAATTCAGTTTATCCTTCAAGTTTTTAAACCCGCTTTTGCTGATTTTTACCGTTGGCCCATCTTTAAGTTTGGCCACATAGCTATCTTTCCCATAAGGTTCGAGCTGTATTACCTGGTCGAGGCGAATAATATAGGAACGATGTACCCTCATGAAATCATTCGGATTGAGGTGTTCTTCAAAGTATTTCATAGTAGCCTGTTTCAGGTGTTTGCTTTCAAATGTATAAATCATTACATAATCGTCCTGTGCTTCAAGATACCTGATTTTATCTACAGGGATGACACGGATTTTATTATTTGATTTTACTACAACCCTTTCAAGGATTTCATCGAGGGGTTGCTGAATCAGTTTATTAATTGTGCCTGTCTGATTTTGATTGGTATTGATCCGATGAATTGCTTTTTCAAGCGCATCCAGAAGTCGTTCTTTTGAGAAAGGTTTCAACAGATAATCGACAGCATTAAGCTCAAAGGCCTGAATTGCGTATTGGTTATAGGCTGTAGTAAAAACAATCTCAGGCTTTTCGTCGAGAATCTCAAGCATTTCAAAACCATTTAATTTAGGCATTTGAATATCCAGAAAAATCAGGTCGGGTTTCAGCTCCTGAATAGCTTTGATCCCGTCAAAACCATTTTCACATTCCTTTAGTATTTCAATGTTTTCCTGATCTTTAAGGTAATTCCTTATGAGTTCTCTACCTAACTCTTCATCCTCAATAATAACAACTTTAATCTTTTTCATAGCAATAATATTACAGGTTTTGAGGAAACAATAATTTTACTTCAAATACTTTATTAGTTTTATTAATCCTGATTAAATCGTCACGTCCGTATTGTATTTTCATCCGGCTGGCCACATTTCTGAGTCCTATGCCCTCTCCTTTTTTTGTAACATAATCAGGATCGTAATCGTTCTTAATTACAATTTCCAGTACTTCTTCGGCACAGATAGCTATGATTGAAATATTCGATTGGTCGATACTTTCATAAATCCCGTATTTCACTGCATTTTCCATAAGAGGTTGCAGAATCAGGCCCGGCAAATAATATCGCAGACATGGTTCCGAAATCTCCTTTATAACATTTAATCGGTGTCCGAATCGGATTTTTTCAATCTTCAAATAGCGGTCAATATTTTGTAATTCCTTATCAAAGGTAGTAAGTGTCTCGCTTTTATTAGAAAGTGAATACCGTAAAAAATCAGACAGATTAATTACCATATCCTGCGCCCTTTCCGGACTAACCATGGTAAGTGAACTAATACTGTTCAAACTGTTAAACAGAAAATGCGGATTGATCTGCGATTTCAACGAGCTTAACTGCGATTCCTTTACCAGTGATTTTAACTCAGATTCACGCACCAGTTTATCTTTAAAATTCTGATAGTAAATAATCAAATAATAATTTGAGGCAATCATAACATAAAGCAAAAAACCTATCCCGATACGCCAGGGTATTGATGAATTGAGGTAATTAAGATATTCTTCATCATATGCAAATAATGATGTCATAATAACATACGAGAGCCATATCCAAAGCCCAACAGCCAATGAACTTGCTGCAAGATGGTTTATAAGAAAATTACTGATTTTATTTTTTTCAAGATCAGTATAATATACCGGATACCATATTCCAATACCCAGCGTTGCAAAAAGAAGATTAAAAATAAGGCTTTCAAGCACTGAAATAGTCAGACTGAAATTGTTAAAATATGCCAGAATAAATGTATTCAGGATTCCGACTATAATCCAGATAATAGAGTATACAATAAGATTTCGCCTGTTTTTAATTATCGGATGCAGCACAGGACTAAGTTTTTACTAGCAGAGAAGTATTAATAGCTTTTTATTTCACCTCCCCCAAAAATTACATAACCCTTAATTATCAGTTCGCTTTCCTGATTAGATTCCTCGGTACGCGCCAATCTCCTGTGCTTATCGGAAAAGCCGCCGAAAATAGGCACAACACTTATTTTTATATCCCAATCTTCAGGTACAATGAGTTCCATTCCTCCGAAAACAGCAAGTATTTCGATATAGTTTCTTCCGGGAGCCAAACGTGCCCGAGATAAATTAAATTTCGATCCTCCGAAAACGGCCAATACTTTACCACCTTGAAAATTTTGAGATATTAAGGTTTTTTCTCCTCCGCCGAATATAGCTACCTCATCAATTATATCCTCGTTATCGGTACTTTTTTTTTCTGGGTGCGAGGGCTCAAATTTACGTCGCAGAATAATCATTAACCCAATTATTATTAATAGCCCCGGCCAAAAAACTTGCCAGAAATTAAAACGCAAATCAAAAAAATCGCGCATATATAAAGCACCACCGACTAACAATAATACTATACCCGGACCTTTATGCTCATGCGAAAGCAGAAAAATCAAGCCTAAGACTATAGGAATAGCCTCCCATCTAAGTATATATTTTCTAATCTCAAAATCAAGAATCCCCACATTACTCAGCAATACTGCCATACCAACAGCCAAAATGAGTAATCCTATAAGAAGCCTTCTCTGTGTATGATACTGTTCCATTTTTTTATAGATTTTTTAAATTCCGATTTAAAAATAATAGCTGAATCACAGGATACAAAAAGGTTTTCGGTGAAAAGTCAGTTTTTATCGGTAAATACGAATATAGTAATTCCTAGAAATCAATGAAATAAAAAAAATATAACCCGGTAAAAGTTATGTCGTATACCTTTTAATGAATGTGGAAAATGGCTAACTTAATAAAAAAGAAATATTAGGACAAATGAGGAATAAACTATTCACAATCAACCGGATAATTATATTCGCACTGTTTATTGTGTCGATAGTATCGTGCGATAAGGAAACAGGATTCAACCTTTTTACATTACAACAAGATATTGAAATTGGTGAATCGATGGATAGTGCCATCAGGGCCGACCCGGTTGAATTCCCAATACTAGATCCGGTGGCCAATGCCGGTGCCTATCAGTTTATGAACAGCATGATGCAACGGATTCTACAATCGGATTATTTTGTTCATGAAAATGATTTTACATATGAATTAACCATAATCAATAAAGATGTAATGAATGCCTTTGCCGTACCCGGAGGCAAACTATATTTCTATACCGGTTTATTGAAATATCTCGATAACGCTGCTAACTTGGCTGGTGTAATGGCACACGAAATGGCTCATGTCGACAGGCGCCATTCATCTTCACAACTTTCGAAATATTATGGTGTCGATCTGATTTTGAATGCCATTTTTGGTGACGATCAATCGCAAATGGAACAAATTGCCGTTGATCTGGCTGGCGGTTTGGCTGCGTTGCAATTTTCACGTAAAGACGAATATGAAGCCGATGAATATTCAATTCGCTATCTCGACGATACCGATTATTATCATCCTAAAGGAATATCTGGATTCTTCGAAAAACTAAAACGCGATGGCCATACCGGACAAACTTTTGAATTCTTGAGCACCCACCCAAGCGATGATAACCGGCTGGCTAATATAAATGAGATATGGGTTAGTTTGGGAAGTCCCGAAGGTAACTATTTTGAATCGGATTACCTTGAATTTAAAACAACTATGTTACCCTAATAATAAAGCCCGGGTATTTAAAGAACTCCGGGCTTTATTTTATACTTCCTATCACTATTTTGCTTTTCCCTGGTTTGCTACCGATTGCATGGCTTTCTCAACCTCTTCCGGATCGCCAAGATAGTAATGTTTAATAGGTTTAAGGTTTTCATCGAGCTCATATATCAGAGGCATTCCTGTTGGAATATTCAATTTCAGAATTTCCTCATCGCTCATATTATCGAGATATTTAACCAAAGCCCTCAGGCTATTACCATGAGCCGCAATAATTACCCGTTTTCCTGATTTAATAGTTGGAGCAATTGTATCGTGCCAATAAGGAAGAAAACGGGCTACGGTATCCTTTAAACTTTCCGTAAGCGGTAGATCGGATTCTACTACATCGCAGTACATTCTTAGTTTTCCGGGATAGCGTTCATCGTTTTTATCGAGTGGAGGGGGTGGAATATCGTAGCTCCTTCGCCAAACCAGAACCTGCTCTTCACCATGTTTTGCCGCTGTTTCGGCCTTATTCAAACCCTGGAGTGACCCATAATGCCTTTCGTTCAACCGCCACGATTTTTCCCAAGGGATCCACAACTGATCCATTTCTTCAAGGGTGAGCCAAAGAGTACGTAAGGCCCGTTTTAGCACTGAAACAAAGGCTACATCAAATTGAAACCCGTTTTCCTTCAATACCTTTCCTGCCTTAACAGCTTCTGCAATTCCTTTTTCGGTCAGGTCAACATCGGTCCAGCCTGTGAAACGGTTCTCCTTGTTCCACTCACTCTCACCATGACGCAATAAAACAACTTTATACATATGCTCTAATAATTTATTATGGATATTAATCTATGTTTCTTTACCTCCAAATTTATACCCGACACTTTCGACAGATTGCTTCACCTTATCCAGATCGATACGATCGCCAATTAGGGTAACTATTTCATTGTCAATATCAGCAGTACTTGTATTAATACCTTCAAGTTTATTCAGGTTGCTTTCAACCGTTATTTTACAATGGTTACAATTCATTCCCTTAATAATAATTTTAATTTCATTCATTTCGGATTCGGATTTAACTGCCGATTTCTTTCTTATTTTTTTATTCAATTTGCGAAGATATATATTCAAAATGAAAAGTGTAAAAAGTATACCTGAAATCAAATGCACTGAATAGGGTAATATACCATGCCTGTGACCTGATTGTAAAAGAGAAACAGCACCTGTAAACCAATCCCTGGGAAGAATATTATCGATAAAAAGTCCCGATAAAAGAGCCCCTGTAATGAGGGTTATCAAATAAATGAACAGAGTTTTACGATCCATACTATTACCAATAACTGAAATGGTAGCTGCATTAGTGGCAGGACCCGCCATTAAAAATACCAAAGCTGCTCCGGGAGAAACTCCTTTCATTATAAGTACGGCAGCTATTGGTACCGAACTGGTAGCACAAACATATATTGGAATCGATGCGGCCAGAATAATCAGCATACCAAGCAAGTCGTTATGAATGTATGTAGCAAAAAAATCATCGGGAACAAATACAGCAATAAGAGCAGCAATCAAAAGTCCTATAATCAGCCATTTGGCAATATCTTCCATAAATTCGATAAAGGCATACCGAAAAGTATCAATAACCGGATTTTTTTTCTTTTCATCTTTTTCAGAAGTTATTGCTAAATCATCAAAAGGTTTTACAGCGAGCGACGGTTCCAGCTTGTTGGTAACGGTACCGCCGAAAATGCCTGTTATTAGAGCTATTATTGGCCTTATAATGGCAAAGGGTAATCCCAGCAAAGAATAAGTAACCATAATAGAGTCGATCCCGGTTTGTGGTGTTGAAATCAGAAACGATATGGCTGCTCCTTTTGAGGCTCCTTTTTTATGAATCGAAATTCCTGTAGGAATAACACCACAGGAACAAAGTGGTAGGGGAATGCCAATAAGTGCTGCTCGAAAAACCGATTTCATATTGGAACTTCCAAGCAACCGGTTTATTTTTCCCTGGGGAAAATATACATGTAATATTCCGGCAATAAGAAATCCTAACAGTAACCATGGAGCCATGTCAAGCACTAATGCAATGAGCTTCTCAATATATAATGAAAGGTACTTCATTGTCAGTTCCCCTTAACGGTGAATTATATTTTTTTCGTCGCAGCAATTATGTTCGAACTGAATGGTAACATGTGAAATATTGAACTTGTTCAGTAATATGGTTTCAATTCTCGACCTAATCTGATCGGTTTCACTGACAGGCAGATCATGGGTCAGATCGACGTGGCATTCAAAATGAATTTGCTTATCATCGAGTTTCCAAGTATGAACATGGTGAATATTGTTAACTGAATCGAACTTTTCAATCTCTTTCACGATCTTCTTTAAATCAATTGTTGTCGGAGTGCTTTGCATAAGAATATCAACCGTTTCTTTTAATACCGAATAGGCCTCCTTAATTATATAAATCCCAATCAGGACAGTCACAATCGGATCGATCCAGTAAATATTGAAAAAATATATAAGTACCGATCCTGCAATTACAGCAACCGATGAAATAGTATCGCCCAATAAGTGAAGATAGGCAGCCCGAACATTAAGGTTTTTTGGGGCATCACTTTTTAACACAATCACCGCCAATAAATTTGCTAAAAATCCTATTGATGCCACCCAGAACATGAGTTGCCCCTTAATAGGTTCGGGCGATTGAAAACGTTTATAGGCTTCGATAAACAGGAAAAAAGTAATAACAACGAGAATAATAGCATTAAGCAGGGCTGCGAGAATTTCAATCCGTTTGTATCCAAATGTTTTTCGTTCATTTGCAGTTTTTTGGCCAACAATATTGGCTATATAAGCCAGCATTACCGCAAATGTATCACCCAGATTATGAACGGCATCGGAAAGTAGAGCAAGACTGTTTGAAATCAAGCCCCCGACTATTTCGGCAAGTGTAATAAAAAGGTTCAGGGCGAAGGTAAAGAGAAGTTTTTTCCCTTTCAGAATCTTTATATCGCTGTGGCTATGTTGGCGTTTGGGATGTGTCATAAAAATATATTAATCTGCCAATGATCCCATCGGATCCCATGGTGGCAACACAATAGGTTCCTGTTCGAGTTGTTCCAGCATTTCACGCGAGAGATACTTTTTCTTAATAACTACCTGGTAGGTATATTCATCAAACCAATCGTTGCTCATAGTAAAATAGCCCATTTCTCCCCTGTCTTCTCCCCAAGAGTTTTCAACTTTCCACCGGGTAGGTTTTCCATTTGTTAAATTCACTCCTGTAAAAACCATAGCATGAGTTAACCGACTTTCGCCATATAACAATCTTCCGGCTTTATCGAATTTTGATTGTGTTCCAAGCGAATGATCAAATAAATACACACGCGTATCCATAAGACCTTTCTTACGTTCGGTTTGTAAACGAATATCGCAGCCAAACCAAGCCGGTTCTTTTTTCTTAAGCTGTTTTATAGTACAATTTTTTAACTGATCCAGTGATGTATTTAAATACAATATCTTCTTCCCTTCTACAATATTTCCTAAAAAGTCGATAGTATATACTTTTCCAAAGGGTTTATCAGGGGTTGGTGCATTAATCAGACTTACAAATTCATCCAGATCGACACCTACATAATTATTATAAAACTTTAGGGGAGTAAGTTTTTCAATATTCCTGTGTACATCTTTTTTATCGCGGTATTCATAATTGAATTCCGATGGCGGATCGCCCAGAAAATAGGTGAGTATACGGTAGAAATCTTTGATATAACCGGCTTTATGTTCACGCAGTTCATCAATCCCTTTACCCGAAGCATATAATTCGTGTAATTCCGCTGCCCACTGTCTGAGCTGTAATGTGAGCAGTTGATTCATAAGCGCACTATTACTGCTATGAAAAGTTTCAGGCATAATACTCTTTGGAACAGCTCCATATTTATTCACCAGGTTAACAAACATATCCCACTGCCCTCCATCCTGAAGCGGATCGTTTAGCAACCACATGGTTATCCGGCTGTAAATATCTTCATCGAGTGTGCGCAGTATCGACTCAAGAAAATAATTGGCTTTTTCCAGTTTATCGAAGAACATGGGATAGTTATGCGAAAACTCAAAATCCTCAACATTTAGTTTTTTAACAACAATCGGGCGAAAAAGGTTTAAACCCGCAAACATCCAGCATCGACCCGATTTTTCCTGAGAAGTTATTTTACCTGTTTTTATTTCGTCAGAAAAATTGTTTTGCAAACCAATTCGCGAAGCATTATTGAATGCAACCGATTCTATACCATTAGCAATAATGGCATTTTTCATCACCTCGGTAAGTGCATTTTCATTCTTATCGGTGGTAATATGTTTTAACTGATCCATATCAATAATAATCCCGTTCCCCTTCATAAACTTAGTTCAGCATATATGATTCAGCATATATTTTTTTAACTATAATAACATTTGAAATTATCAGCCTCACACAATAAATTTTTAAAGGGATGCAATACCCCTGACCTTATTC
>CAYMQP010000012.1:15693-25747 GCA_964392505.1 uncultured Bacteroidales bacterium | reverse complement strand
GTACAATGGTATTTATAAGTTTATCGGCTCCATTGCCAAAAAAAATAAGTTTATTGTGCTGAAGCCATTCATTGAATGTTGAGGAGCTAATAATTAAAGCATCTGTACTTTTAATAACCTTCATATCTTTTGTATAAATAGCCGAATAAACTTCCATCCTTCGGGCATCGATCATAGGAACCAATAATACATTTTCCTGCCTATAGTATTTCTCATTTGTTATTTTTTCGATCATGCCAAAACACATACTCTGAAGTGTTGGAACCGCAATTAAAGGAATATCCAATCCGTAGCACAAACCTTTAGCCGTCGAAACTCCAATCCTCAATCCCGTGTATGATCCGGGGCCCATGCTCACAGCAATGGCATCGAGACTATGAGTTGATAAACCTGTTTCATTAAATAATTCCTGAATAAATACCGAAAGCAACGATGCATGGGAACGACCTTCTAAAGTTTCTTTACATGCAATAGCCTTACCTTCGCGGGCCAGGCTCACTGAACAAACCTCAGTAGCAGTTTCAATATGGAGTATTAAACACACCAGGTAAAAATACAAATTTGGTTAATGAATAATTCTTTTAAAATTGAAAGGCTATTCTATTTTTGCATATAGAGTGTACTGATCATCCAGATATCTTTTTTCATGTTACAAAAACAGGTTCAAACCCTTTTTATTCAAGATATTGGTAATGTGATTCTTCAAAGAAGCTCACGAGCACAAACATTGCGTATACGAATTAGTGCTAAAGAAGGTATTATAGTTGTTTTACCCTCTCATTTATCTGAAAATATAGCAATTCGTTTCATCAATGAAAAAAAGAAGTGGATACAAAAATCGTTACAAAGGCAGGTAAAAATCCAAAAGCAGCAAACCATATTTAATGAAAGTACTCTGTTTAAAACCCGAATGCATAAGTTGTATCTCCTAAAACATGATAAAAACACGATAAAATCGCTGGTTTCAGGTGATAAGATAATAGTGTGGTACCCAGATTATGCCCAGGTTGAAGATTCACGCATTCAGCGAATTATCAGAAAGGCTATACTTGAAGCATGGCGTGTTGAAGCAAGGAAATACCTGCCTGCCAGAACAGCAGAACTTGCCCGACAACATAACTATCGGTACAATAAGATTACTATTAAAAACAATAAAACACGATGGGGTAGCTGTTCGGCTTCAAACAATATCAATCTTAATCTCCAGCTTATGCGATTACCCGATCGTTTGATCGATTATATAATATTGCACGAGCTTACCCATACTATCTATAAAAATCACCAAAAGACTTTCTGGAAAAGAATGGAATCGGTATTTCCAGGTGCGCGAAAACTAGATAAGGAATTGAATACATACCACCTTGAATATTGGTAATCACGTCCAATGTTCTAAATTTTTATTAAAAATCCTTAGAATTTAAATTTGTTTTATCATTTCTGGCAATGTTTTTGTAATATTGCACCCTGAATTTACTATGCTACAGCACCCAATTTATCAACAACCAATTCATTGCGATATCTTTTCATATCTATACTAATTTCTTCAGGTATTTCTCTTATGGGGCAATCTGCCAGAAATTATATGAAAGCGGCAGAGCAGTTTATTCTTAACGGATATTTCGAAGATGCCATAGAGCAATACAATAAGGCAATTACCCTCGATCCTGAGAATGGTAAAGCCTATGAAGAACGCGCTAAAGCATACCAGGTTATTGAGGCTTATGAAAAAGCTGCGAACGACTTTAAAAATGCAGCAGTATTTGGTGTTAATCCTGCAGAGAATTTTTACCAGGCTGCACAGTTGCTTTACTCCAATAACGAATACAAAGAGGCTGTTAATACCGTTGCCAGAGCTATCGATTATAAAGCTAACTATCATGAAGCCTATATTCTTCAATGTCATATATACATTGATCTTGATAATTACAACGATGCACAGCTTGCAGCAATAAATGCTATTGATGCAAAAAGCACAGCCTATGCACATTACCTTAAAGGGAAATGTGAACATAAACTGGGAAATCTATCTCAAGCCGAACAAGATTTAGAAAAAGCAATTATTAAGGATAAATTGCTTTTTGAAGCATATCTTGAACTGGCAAATGTGCAACTAACGATTAGGAAAAACCGGTATGCTCTTGATAATTGTAATTATGTACTATCAAATGATCGAAATAATCTCGAAGCATTATTAATCAGAAGTAAAGTATATTATTTGCAGAAAGAATATTCAAAAGCCATAAACGACATCTCAAAAGCTATTACTATCGACTCAACAAGTTCTGAATTGTACTTACAACGCGGCATATACTATTACGATTTCGCACAACTCCAAAATGCCATTTTCGATTTCTCTGCTGCCCTGGAACTCAATATGTTTAATATTGAAGCGCTTAAATACAGGGCTGACGCTTATGAACGAATCGGATCTAAAACAAAAGCATCGTCCGATCTTTTTTTATTACTGAGCCTTTACAATAATCCTGATCCTACTGAAAATTCAGAAATTGAAAAACGAATTTTCGAATTAAATAGAGAATCAGATAAACCTGCCATTCATCTGAAAAATCCTGTATTAAATGATAAGCTTGAAGTACTGATACCAAGAGATGCCGAATCGATTTCTGTTTCTGTAAATGTTGAAGATGCCAGTAAATTAAAGTTTTTTAAAATTAATAACGATACATTATTGAATTATCCGGAAGGTACAGGAAAAAATGAGTTTTCATTACTAATTTATACCAAGAATCTTGAGTTCTTGACTCTTTCTGCATGTGACATATATGATAATATTAACACAGTAAGTTATATTGTCGAACGAGTTGAAACCCATGCACCACGAATTACCTTGCTAAATCCCTATGTTGGCGATGATGGAATTATTACAATAAGCACCGATGAAAAATACCTTTATCTTGAAGGCCGTATTGAAGACGAAAGTCTGATTTCCTCGATACGTGTTGATGAAGTGACCGCTAGTTTTGCCGTAAATGATATAAATCCACGCTTTACAGCAACCCTAGATATTAGTAAAAAAAATCGAATAAAAATTACGGCAACAGATATACACGGAAATAATATCGAAAAGGAATTCCTATTCAGACACGACAGGCATATTCTTGCCGATGATAGTCCGATGGGAAAAACATGGGCTATTCTTATAGAAAACTCGCAATACAAAGAGTTTGCTAATCTTAATTCACCCGAAAAAGATATTCAGCTTATGCAACAGGCATTAATGCGTTATAAGTTCAATAAAGTTATTATAAAACGAAATCTGACCAAACGTGAGATGGAACGATTCTTTTCTATTGACCTCCGCGATCTGATTAGGGTAAATAAGGTTAATTCTCTTTTCATCTGGTTTGCTGGTCATGGGGTTAATAATAATGGAGTCGGTTACTGGATTCCCTCCGACGCCCGAATGGACGTCGAATTCAGCTATTACAGTGTAAATGCCCTTAAAGCATCGCTTTATTCGTACGCTTCGCTAACACATTTATTAATTGTAAGTGATGCCTGTGAAACCGGATCTGCTTTTTGCACTGTCATGCGTGGTCCGATTGAAGGTATTGCCTGTTCCAATACACAGCTGGCAGTTAAAAAATCGGCACAGGTATATACATCTGCCGGATCGGGATATGCTTCTGATAACTCCCTGTTTACACGCGCATTTGCAAATACCCTTTTAAATAATGAAGACGATTGTTCGACTATCAACGATATTGCCAAGCGAGTTAATCTTATAATGCAAAGTTCTTCTTCACAGAAACCGGAATTTGGGCGTATATCAGGAATCGAAGATGAATTGGGTACATTTTTCTTTATTACACTTTAAAAATTAAAAATAATTTAATGCCCTACTGGCTCCCATTTTTTATTTTTAGTATAAACTAATTTGTTAGTTTTTACGTATATAATTTGACTAACTAATTCCAATTTGATATGCCAAAACTTTACTCCATTTTTCTAGCTGTTCTATTTTTTACAGCAGTGCATTCTCCTTTGTTATACTCCCAGAATGGCGTAATCATAAGTTCCGGAGCCGATCAGCAAAAACTTATCAGCGCTTACCGTTTTGTACTTGAAGAATCCGATGGCGACTATCGGAACCATGAAGTAACCGACGGGTTTCTTTTTCCGGAATTTGGTGAAAGTTCGATTTATCGGATTATGCAGGGACCCGATGCAGGTAGCTTTGTTTATGCCAATGCCCTTCCCGATGAATATGCCGGATTAATCCACACGGTTTATACAGGTTACGCATGGGAAACACAGGATCAAATTTCGGTCCAGTTTAAAAGGCATCCCAGACGGGTTGCGATTATGGCGAGCGGTTACCGTTCAGGGAATGCCAGCCTTACCTGGGAATCGGTTTATTTTGAGCGCCTGTTCTCCGAATTCCTGATGAACAATATAGCTTATACTATCGATGAGGAAACATTAAGCACCAATGGTCTCGATGAAAATACCCAGCTTTTTATTATCCCGGCTTTTCTGGTAAACAACGATGATTATACTTACTGTATCGATAGCATAATCGCCATAACTCCCGGCATAAAAGAAAAAATTGATGAATTCCTGAACCGGGGTGGTCATATTTATGCCGAGGGCAATGCATGCTATTTTATAGAAAAACTGGGTTACCTCGAAAGCGGAGCAGTTACATATAGTATTGAGGGTTACGAGCAGGGTAATATCGATATCGTTGTTGACGATCCTGCCGATTTACTTAGTCTTGGATCCCTCGCAACCAATGACGTTCTTTATGGTCCTAATTTTCCGATCATTAATTCATCACGCATAAACAGCATTGTTTCATCATCTACAGGCAATTCCTGCATTTTCAGAATACAGCCTGCCCACACACTAGGTGGTAGCATCCATTGCAATACTGGACTGCCCACCGTATCAGGCCTTTCCGATCCTTATGCCGACAATAACCAGATAGGCTGGACGCTGAACAGCATATTTTCTGCTTTTTCATCGGAAGTTGATATTACACGTAAAGTACGAAATCAAATCCTGTATGGAGAACAAATAGGAGATAATGCTATCTCATACGATCGGCTCGACACATTTGAGGTTGATCTGCAAATCCGAAACCTTTCGGGAACTTCTATTAGCCTCGATATAACAGAAACGATTAAGCCCTATTTTACTTTTCTCGATGTGACATCGGGCGAGACCCATGGTTACGACAATCAGGTTCTTACGTTCACAGGTCTGAACCTTAGCCCGCACAGCGAGCATATCATAACTTACCGGGTTGTAACTCCTGAACCTGATAATACTATTCATGAAGATGTAGATCAGTATCTCGACGAAGGAACCCTGATAGCCGTCTCGGAAAATACCACGCAATTTGCTCTGAATGGATATAACAAGCTTTTTAAAAAAAATAAAAACTATGCCGATATTCTTTTCAGCGCCAGGATATTTGCCGATACCGATGTAAACTATAAAAACTTCCTCGGACTCTTTTATCAGCCTTTTAAGGTATTTATGATAATGGAGAACAAGTCGCGGAGTGCGGCACTTAATACCCAATACGTGCAATACATACCTAAGGATGTACCCTTTTATTGGTCCGACCAGTCGCTTAATATACCTATTCTTAAAACCCCCGGCGGGAAATATGTCGATGTTCTGCGGGGGAGTAACGATGAGGATAATCCTGAGTATGACATGGATTCCGATGGTGATCCCGATGTTTGGCTTGATACAGCCAGTATTTATCCTAAAGGTTATACCCTTGCAGAAGAAGAAGTATATTGGGCCAATCCGTGGAATCATTTACGAACAAGTGTCGAGAGTTTTGTATTTGAGGATATCGATCACGACGGAATAATACCTGAGGATACTGATGGCGATGGAATTGTTGATGCTAATTTCGACGAAGACGACAAAATACGGGTTTGGAAAGTTACCTGGGATATTGGCAGGGTAACCGGTTACGAATATTACGATCCCTATTGCAGTTACGAAATTTGGGTTGACCCGCCCGATCTGGTTCCCATGTCAGCCGGAATAGCTCACGCATATGATTCCCTTTTAGTAGAAGATTATCCCGGTATGTTTTATCCTTATAATGCCGGAATTGAAGATACTACCTGGACCTATTGGATGGAACGGGGCGAAGACGGCAATGTGAAATGGGATCAATTGGTGCATCAGCGAATAAATAATTATGAAGGCTTTACGTTTATCGATACTTCGGAGTACACACTTTTACCCACCGACAGTCTTATAGGTACTGCTCCGCAGCCTCATCGCGAATTTATTGCAGTATTATCGCTCGGCGGTGAAGAAATTGACATGCGAAATTATACTCCCACCAACTCGCTTTATTCGAAAGTAAATTATGAAACCGTTTTCGGCGAAGAAAGGGTTACTCCAATACGCACGACTTACAGTTATTATGCACCCCTTCCCAATCCTTTGCAGTTTGAATACCTGTCGAATAATTTTCGAATTATCGACTCCCTTGGAAATTTTACCAACCAACTCCCTGAATATGGTAATGCCCACTTGGTATTCGATATGGATGCCTCAACAGAATACACCTATTACTGGATCCGGAATATGGGCTACGATGTAGATTATAACGATCCATCGGAATCACTCGACGGTATTGAAGCCTATGGCGACGGTGTGTTTGGATATTTTGTTTATTCCCTTCCGAAAGGTATGGGCGGTTACCGTATGAGTCTTGCAATGAACGAAGATGGAACATATAATACCGATTCCATAGTGCAAATTGACGGACAACCCTTCTCGAAGTGGATCGACAATCCTAATACCTGGAATGAGGTGGAAATATGGGAAACACCCTTCGAATATCAGGTGTATATTCCTCAGATACTGATACCACCGGCATTGGACGATGACAATTTCGACAGTACCGACGACTGGATTGATGACCGTGGCGATCGTTTTTGTTCTGAAACGGGATTCCTGCACGATGCATTTATGCCCGGTAATGGTGAAGATTATTCCGACTATCCTGAAGAACCCTTTATTGACGATATTTATGGGCAAGTTGATTCCGGTTGGTATGCCGGTACTGATAATACTTATGGTGACGACTATTTTGAAACACTAGGCAAGACTCATATTACAATTCATGCCGATTATTTAGGCAGAGGTCGCGAAGGTTCGGTAGAAATCAGCAAGGGCGGTGTTCTGGTATGTGAAGAAATTTTCGGTGGTTCACCATGGGTGATCTTCTCTCATGTTCTCTCAGGATTTGCTCAAGGAACCGATATCTCTATTGAATCGGAAATAGAGCCTGAGCTGATTTATTATGGTATTGATACGGTGTATTTAAAACATATCATCAGCGATACCAATGAGCCTCACGATTTCAACACAGATTTTGATCCTTTCCATGTTTCATACGGATTTGACGAATCGACCATAACAACCTTTGTAGGAGCAAAGGATCCGTGTTCGCTGGTTGAACCTGCGGTATCGATGCCCGCTATTCTCGATCCCGATTATGACTACCATACCTTCACACTAGTGCCCTTTGCCGCTGAAAATCCCGGTAATCCCGACCTTGTCGGTTATCCACGTGATGTAAGCGGTACTTTTGTAGAAGTTAGAGTCGAGGTAGGTAATAGTACTGATGATAACTGGATCAACACCTGTGTGAAATCCCAGCTTTCACCTTCGATTGGAAGCATCGAAATGAGCTATGTAGCCTACCCACGTCCGTTGGTACCATCGCATGTGAGCGACGGAGAGATTGTTCCAGGCGACCAGTCGGGTACTTTTACCACAGGATGGCGTTTTAATCAACCCGAAGGTGAGGTATTAATAAAAATGGGTGATACCTTAAACCTGTTACAACCTACCCGCAGAGCCTATTTTGTATTTCTTGTAAAAATAAATCCGGCCCTCGAAAACGGGATCTACAAAATTCCCTTTATTCTTTCGGGTGAGCGAAAGTATTACGATGGTACTTCGCACGGAAGCTTATCGTATGAACTTCCCGATGCCCTGTTCAGCATTGTTGAAAAAAATGAAAACGGATACATCATTGATTTCGAAGAATTGGTGCTGGACAATGCCGGGCTGACCGAACTCCTTGTATATAAAACATCGCATTTCACCTCGCTGGGTGAAATTAAATTTAGTCCGATTTATTTCGATATCTCTGACTTTGAAACCATCGAAAATATGTTACCATATTCGGGTAACACAATTGATGTTAGCTGTTTCCACAACTTCCCAACCCCCGACACTGCACAACTTTTCATTGTTGAAAAAGGTATAGTCGACAGCTATAACTCCGATGCTGAAATCCTTCCTATTACGCATGGACAAACACTCTACTATACTACCTCTTCGGCTGGTAATCAATTGGTTAAATCGGCCGGCCTGGCAGTGAAGCCTATTGGTCCGCGCATAAGGGTTACTAACGAAGTCTACAGCATTAACGGCATACCCTTAGAAGATACCATAATGTACGAACCTGATGAAGATCTTTATGTACAAACTCGTATGACAGTTAAAAATACAGGGACCGATATTTCGTCCAATACCCTTATACATATTAATCCGGGACCCTATTATGCTATCCTTACCGACAGCCTTGATGAAAACTGTACCGTATCGGATGGAATTCTGATTACTGATATGGGTGATATCATTCCCGGAGAACGTAAAATACAGTACCTCCCTTTTTTACTGAATGTTGGAGATATTCCTGAAGGAGCTGATATCCGTACGATTATCGACCTGACAAACATTTACTACGAGGGAACTTTAGTATCTGTGGAATTCAGTTTTGAAGATCCTGAGGATGTTCTGCTGGATGTATATGATTTTGAGGCCATCAGTATAAGTTTTATCAATTTGGACGAAGAAACGGTTGAGGTAAACGCCAGTGCACATAACCGCGGTATTTATGGTAACAATGTATGGTTCAGGATTTATCCTGTAATTGGTGACGGTGTGCATGAATTTCCTTTTGCTGAATACCAGCAGGAAGAATTTCTTCCTTGCGAAACCATAGAGCTTTCAGGTATCTATAATTTGCCCGAGACCGATAAAGCTATCGCCTTTATCGCAATTATCGACGACGGACAGAAATTCACCGAAATTACCGAGCTTAATAACAGTATACGGATTGATTACCAGACTACAGGTATTGAAAACACTACGAATCCGAATAATTCACTTTGCATATATCCGATACCTTTTACCGACTGTGTGAACTTCAGTTATAAGCTGGATCAACCTTACCATAATGTAATCATCCAGATTTATAATTTACAGGGACAACTTGTGCATACAATCAGCGATTGCCCGGGCACTGCAGGAAATAACTTTATCAGCTGGAGAAACAGTAACCTGTCCGAAGGTAGTTATCAGTTCAGTATATGTGGTATGAATAATAGCGGACAAAAAAGAGTGATTTTTAACGGTCAACTGCTTAAAGGAACAAAATAGTGCTCAAATATTCAGGCACAAGATTTATACTGCCGGTATTATTTTCATTGATCTGTTTTTTGGTCAAGGGTCAGGCGTATTTCACAGCACCCGATACGATTTGTATTAACGATTCGGTCATTATCGACAACCAGTCGCGCGACGCTACCACATACTACTGGAATTTCTGCTCGGGAAGTCTGGCTTATTCACCTGAAGGTGAAAACCTGGGCAACATGGGCAATTTGAATGGTCCGGCATTTATCGATTTTGCCAGAAGTCCGGAAGGTTATTACGCTTTTATTACCAATCATGCCAACAGTAAGCTTAGCCGATATTTTTACGGTGAAGATCTATTGTCGGAACCTGACGCAATTAATTTAGGTGATTTCGGAGGAATAATTCCCAATCATGCTCAAGGAGTTCAGGTAATTGAAGATGGTGGCGAATGGTATGTATTCATCGTAGGCGGACAACGTGAAGATTCGCGTCTGGTACGACTTGATTTCGGCGCCTCACTGGCTAACAATTCGCCAAATGCTATCGACTTTGGACATTTCGATATACTCGATTATCCAGTCGACCTTTATATTGACCAGGTTGATGGGGCCTGGAC
>CAYMQP010000012.1:0-15683 GCA_964392505.1 uncultured Bacteroidales bacterium | reverse complement strand
TTCGCTAACCCGTTTCGATTTTCCACAGGGCCCCGGTTATCCGCCTGTTGGAGTCAACCTAGGTAACCCGGCCGATCTGCTTAGTCCATGCGGAATTTTTCCTATCAGGGAGAATGGTAATTGGTATCTTTTTATTTCAAATTACGAAGGCCATTACATTTCACGTCTCGACTTTGGCAGTTCCCTAACATCCATACCATCTGGTACTAACCTGGGGGGTAACGATGTATTACATTACCCCTTTGATCTGACACTAATTCGTGATTGCGAACGAATTTACGGTTTTGTCTTAAACCGATTTAACGATATTGTCCGTATGGAATTCACTAATAATATTGAAGGACCTCCTTTATTTACCTCACTTGGAGAAATAGGCGTACTTTATAATCCACAGGGAATATCGGATATATTTCGGGTAGGTGATAACCTTTACAACTTCGTAGTTAATATCGATAATTCCACCATTACACGACTGGTTTTTGAGGGTTGCCAAAATGCCAATCCACCTTCGTCAACCAACCGCAACCCACCAGCAATAACTTACAATGCCCCGGGTACTTATAATATTAACCTGGTTATCGATGAAGGTTTGCCAACACAAGAAAACTATTGTCTGAATGTGGAAGTGCTGGAAAGTCCTGAAATGAGCCTTGGTAATGACACCCTGATCCCTGCCGGTAGTTCGGTTATACTTTCGCCTGATACGATTTACATCACTTACGAATGGTCGACTGGAAGTGAAGAAGCCACTATTGAAGTTTTCGACGCTGGAGTATATTATCTCACTATCACTAATGAAAACGGGTGCAAAGCCGGAGACGATATTGAGGTCATTCTCGATATAGGAATACCCAACTTTTTTACTCCAAATGGTGACGGTTTCAACGATACCTGGTCGATACCCTTCCTGCATAATAAACCGGAATCGGAAATACGAATTTTTGATCGGTTTGGTAATACCCTTGCCCAATATCAGGCAGGCCAGGGAGAGTGGGATGGCACAGTACAGGGCCGAACATTGCCCGAAGGAACCTACTGGTATGTAATTAAAGTGCCCGGAATACAAAAACCCTTCCAAGGATCGGTATCGATAAAGCGTTAAATTGTGAATAAAATCCTGTTTCTCTTACTCATTCTGGCCAGTCAGGTTAAACTATACTCGCAACAGATGGCAGAATATAACCTGTATCATTTCAACCTCGCCCATATCAATCCCGCTGCAACGGGTTATAAACCTTGCGCTATATTTAACCTAACCGACAGACACCAATGGACGGGTATTGAAGGAGCACCATCGATCCAAAGCCTGAGTGCACAAACTTCCCACCAATCGAACAAATACCGGAAATATGCAGTTGGACTCAACCTGGTCCGCGATCGTAACGGGGCTACTCAAAATCTGGGAGGAGACTTCAGCTATGCTTTTCACATCACCCTTAGCCGAAGCTATCCGCACCACCTGAGTTTTGGATTAGCCGCTAAGGCAGGGCAGTATAGCTTCGATGAGTGTGATTTTACCGAAAACCTTTTCGATCCTGCTGTTAGTCGGGGCATAAATACCGAATGGTATTTTAATGCTTCATCGGGAGTTTTTTTATATTCCGAAAAATATTGTGCCGGCCTTGCCGTTTATAACCTGATTCCACAGGAAACACGATATTACAGGGAATACGGCAACGAATCGTTTTTTATAACTTTTATTGCCGGATATCAAATAAGGCCTGCACGAAATAACTTTATATTCCGGCCTTCGCTTTATGCAGCGCGAGGTAACCAATATTATCAGATCGATGTAAACAGCAGCTTATATTTTAATAATGGTTTTTGGACTGGTGTTACTTTCCGTAAATATTTTGGAAGTTTCTACCACACAAGTCAAAACGCTTTGGTATTTATTGGATATGAAAAAAATAGCTGGAACATTGCTTATGCTTACGATATTGGGATTAACTGGCACCATTTGCGACATTTGGGTTCGCATCAGCTATCGGTAAATTACACCCTTTGTCCCGGAAAAACCGATTGTCCGGCTTATTGAATCCTCTAATACCGGTTATTCCATCCGTAATATGACATTCGTATAAAACAATATTGAATTGACCAGAAATCAGAGATTTTTTTAATCCAACCATTTCAGACTGTTTTAGTAAATGTCATACCCCTAACAAGCTTTGATGACTGATATTTCCGTCAGCTTATTTTCTTCCTTATCTGTAATAATACAAATGATTTTTATAATAACTGAATTCCACTCAGCTAACACTGAATAATACACCCGGTTTAACCATAGAACGAATAGCAGCAATGATACTATCGGCATCGTAACCACATTCTCCGTATAGCTCCTGTTGTGTTCCGTGATCGATAAATTTATCGGGAATTCCCAGGCGTTTGACTTGAGATGTATAAGCATTATCACACATAAACTCAATAATTGCCGATCCAAAGCCACCTACGATTGTACCATCTTCGATGGTAATAATTCGGTCGAATTTCTTAAAGATACTATGAAGGCACTGTTCATCTAAAGGCTTGGCATATCTCATATCGTAATGGGCAATACTCACCGAGTATGGTTTTAATTTACTCAAGGCTTCCTGAACCAGGTTACCGGTGTATCCGATAGATAATATTGCCAGATCGCTACCTTCCTGAAGCAATCTGGATTTTCCTGGTACAAGTTCTTTAAAAGGTTTTTTCCAGTCGATTTGTATCCCTCTGCCTTTTGGATATCGGATAGAATATGGTCCGTATTTACCTAATTGAGCAGTATACATCATATGACGCAGTTCAATTTCGTCCATAGGGGCTGCGACAACCATATTGGGAATGCTTCGCATATAGGCAATATCGAAAGCACCATGATGGGTAGGTCCATCGGCACCAACAAGACCTCCCCGGTCAAGGCAAAATACTACATTAAGATTCTGCAAAGCGACATCGTGAATTACTTGGTCGTAGGCTCTTTGCATAAACGATGAATATATATTGCAAAAAGGAATTAATCCCTGCGATGCTATACCTGCTGAGAATGTGACAGCATGTTGTTCGGCAATACCAACATCAAAAGTTCTGTTAGGCATTTGATCCATCATTATTTTCAGCGAACAGCCTGTAGGCATAGCGGGTGTTATACCTACAATTTTATCGTTTTTTTCTGCCAACTCAAGAATTGTATGCCCAAATACTTCCTGGAAAAGAGGAGGTTGAGCAATCTGATTTTTCGTCTTTATTATTTCGCCAGTTACTTTGTTAAATCGTCCCGGAGCATGGAATTGAGTTTGATTTAATTCGGCCTGCTGAAAACCCTTTCCCTTTTTGGTAAGTACATGCAATAATTTTGGCCCCGAAATACTTTTTAGGTCTTCCAGAATGCGAGCTACATGAACCACATCATGTCCATCAATCGGTCCAAAATATCGAAAATTAAAAGCTTCAAATAAATTACTTTGCCGAAGCAAGATGGATTTTAACCCATTTTCAAGTTTCTGGGCATATTCGCGTGCGTGTGGTGCAATTTTATTGATCTTACCCAGCACGTTCCATATATCTTTTTTAAACCGATTATAGGTCTTCGAAGTGGTAATATCAACAAGGTATTCTTTTAACGCGCCAACGCTTGGATCGATAGATATATTGTTATCGTTAAGGATTACGACCAGATCGGTATTTTCGATTCCTGAATTATTAAGCCCTTCATAGGCTAATCCTCCAGTCATGGATCCATCGCCAATAATGGCCGCTACATTACGTTTAGTGCCATTTTGACGGTCGGCTATCAGTATCCCCAAAGCAGCAGATATCGATGTTGAGGAATGCCCTGTCCCAAAAGCATCGTATTCACTTTCATCCATTTTAGGAAATCCGCTTAGCCCTCTATACTTGCGATTTGTGTGAAACAGTTCCCTGCGACCGGTAAGAATTTTATGTCCGTATGCCTGGTGACCAACATCCCAGATAATTTTGTCAAAAGGTGTGTTGTAAGTATAGTGTAAAGCTACTGTTAACTCAATAACTCCCAAACTGGCACCAAGATGCCCCGGATTACTAGATACCTCATCGATAATAAATTGCCTTAATTCCTTACTGACCTGAACCAGTTCTTCAATTTTCAGCTTTTTTAAATCGGCCGGACTATTAATTGCTTCAAGTAAAGGGTAGGAATTCTCCATATTGTTATCTGCAAAAAATCATTCAAAGTTAATAATTCTTAGTGAGATAGTTTGAGCAGACTGGATGCATCTCGTAAATTCGTTTTAAATTATGAATATAACGATATGAAAACACATTTTTTATATATTTTGTTTATTAGCATCAACTTGTCTCTGAATATGTCGTGTGTTCCACCCCAGTTGTATTCGGAAACTGAAAATGAGAAAAATTCGTGCAAGCAGGAACGTGATGAATTATTTACAGAAAATGAAAAATTATCGGTCAAAAATACCGAATTAAAAACCAAGCTTGAGCTGATTGAAGACGAAAATAAAAGCCTTGAAGAGAGTGGAATGGATAATGTCGAAGAGTTAAAAGCCCTTAAAGGGAGGTATGAACAACTCGATGGACGTTATAATGAACTTCAGCAATCGTATCAGACTGCAATCAATGGAAGTGATACTGAAACCCGTAAATTAATGGAGCAACTCGATGCTACACAGCGAAATCTTTATCAGCGTGAAGACCAGCTGAACCAGTTACAGACAAAACTCGAAAAAGAGAGTGAGCAATTAAACCACCTAAAAACGGAGTTGCAACAAAATAATGCCCGGTTACTGGAATTACAACGTGTAATCGATCAGAAAGATGCACAGGCTGAAGCATTAAAACAAAAATTATCGGCAGCCCTTACCGGATTTGAAAATCAAGGGCTAACCATCATAAAAAAAAATGGGAAAGTATATGTTTCACTCGATGAAAAACTACTATTCCCCAGTGGTAGTATCGAGGTCGATCCAAGAGGAAAGACAGCCCTGCGAAAGTTAGCATCGGTACTGGAACAAAATCGTGAAATTAACATCATGATCGAAGGTCACACAGATGATGTGCCTGTAATACCCGGGTCGCATTATGAAGATAACTGGGATTTAAGTGTTCAGCGTGCTACTGCAATAATACGAATACTGCTTGATGGAACTTCTATCAATCCTAAAAGATTAACAGCTGCTGGACACGGTGAATTTTATCCAGTCGATCCCCGCAAAACTGAAGATGCCCGACAGAAAAACCGGCGTACCGAGATTATTCTTGAACCTAACCTGGATGAAGTGTTTGAATTATTGGAAAAATGATTATACTATATTTTACAGGTCAGCTAAATACATTGATACTTTACATTCCCACTTATTAGTATAAATATAAAAAAAGCTGCTTCTAAAAATAAAAGCAGCCTTATTCTCATATATCAAAGTAAAATGCTATATCGTCATTATATCTTTCTCCTTGGATTCCAGAAATTTATCGACTTTTTCAATAAAATCATCAGTCATCTCTTGTATTTTTGCCTCCGATTCTATTTCTTGATCTTCTGATAGTCCGTCTTTTTTCATTTGTTTAAATGCTTCGTTAGCCTCCCTGCGAGAATTACGAATACTAACCCTTGTATTTTCAGCCATATTTTTAATTTGTTTTACTAGTGAAATGCGACGCTCCTCGGTCAATGGAGGAATATTTATTCGGATAATTTCTCCGTTATTGGCAGGAGTAAGTCCAATATTGGCTGCCAGTATTGCTTTTTCGATAGGTTCGATCATGGATTTTTCCCAAGGTTGGATAGCGATTGTTTTAGCATCGGGAGTACTGATATTTGAAACCTGATTCAAAGGAGTTAAAGAACCATAGTAATCGACAGTAATTCCATCGAGTATATTAGGTGTAGCCTTACCTGCCCGAACACGTACTAATTCATCTTCGAAATGCTGCAAGGCCTTTTGCATTTTCTCCTGCGTATCGTCAAGATGTAATTGAATTTCGTCTTCCATAAAGATTTAATTATTTCTGATATAACAAAAATAAAAAATTATTTACGTATTAAATAATCTGATTTTCTATCCATTAGTAACTATGGTGCCTATTGCCTCACCTTTCAATAACTTAACCAGATTCCCCTTTTTGTTCATATCAAACACAACAACCGGCATATTATTTTCCGAACACATAGTAATAGCTGTAAGATCCATAATTCTCAGTCCTCTTTTATAGGCTTCGGCAAATGTAATTTTATCAAATTTCTCTGCTTTTGGATGTTTTTCCGGATCGGCTGTATAAATACCATCTACACGTGTTCCTTTAAGTAATACATCGGCTTTGATTTCTACGGCCCGCAATGCGGCAGCAGTATCGGTTGTGAAATAGGGATTCCCGGTACCGAAAGTAAAAATTGCCACCTCATCGTTTTCAAACGCCTTAGCAACTCGTTTTGGTGTATAACGAATACCTACAGGGTACATTTCGACAGCAGTTATAACGCTACATCTGCCCCCAATTGATTCCAGCGCCGATTGAATAGCCAAACCGTTTATAACAGTAGCCAGCATACCCATATAATCGCCTTTAATACGATCGAATCCGACCTTTTCGCCTGAAATACCTCTAAAAAAATTCCCGCCACCTATAACAATGCCTATTTCAACCCCCTGATCGGCAGCATCTTTAATCTGGTGAACGTATTCAAGTAATCGGTTTTCATCAATTCCATATTGTTTTTCCCCCATTAGGGCTTCACCGCTCAGTTTCAGAAGTATACGTTTGTATGATAACATAGTACCTGGTTTTTAACGAAGTTAATTCAATTTCACTATGAGACAAAAAAAAAGAGACTACTATGAGTCTCTTTTATTCAGAACGAAAGCAGTTATATTAATTATTCAGCGAATACCTCAGAAAGGCTGTGACGGTTAAATCCTTATCATTCTCCTGAAGGTACTGCTGTATAGTTTTTTTATTATCCTTGGTAAATTCCTGATTCAATAATGTGCTTTCTTTGAAGAATTTGCTAAGCTTACCTTCGGCTATTTTATCCAGGATATGTTCCGGTTTCCCTTCACGCCGTGCTTGTTCTCTTCCTATTTCTTTTTCTTTTTCAATGATATCTTCGGGGACATCATTTTTATCGATGGCTATAGGGTTCATAGCTGCAACCTGCATAGCTACATCCTTGGCAACCTGTTCGGAGGTGGTTTTATTAAAACCTACCAATGTTGCTAATTTATTTCCTGGATGAATATATGAAACAACCTGAGAAGCTTTTATCTTATCGAAATAGGCTAATTCAAGCTTTTCACCGATAATTCCGATATGTTCAATTATCTTGTCAGCAATGGTTTTATCATCGAGTATTATATTTTTCAGCAATTTTAGATCGGCAGGTTTGTTTTCAATAGCTTTGTCGAGAATTTGTTGCGCGAAGCTGATAAAATCTTCATTCTTTGCCACAAAATCGGTTTCACAGTTGAGTACGATCATTGCACCCAGGGTCTTGTCGGTGTTTAACTTTGCCAGAACAACTCCTTCACTGGCTTCCCTTTCGGCACGTTTGTTTGCAATAGCCTGACCTTTTTTACGAATAATTTCGATTGCCTTATCAAAATCACCATCGGCCTCCTGAAGTGCTTTTTTACAATCCATTATACCAGCACCTGTGGTTTTGCGCAATTTATTTACATCAGTTGCAGTTATTTGAGCCATTAGAAATTATTTTTCTGATTATTACATTTTATTATTCATTATCCCTTGTTTTAGCTTCAGCCGCTTCTTCCTCACTCTTATAATCCTCTTGTTCACTTTTGCCTTCATTATCTTTATCGAGATCTGTATCTCCAGTGTCTTCATCACCACTATCATCAAAATCCTCATCTTTTCGTGCAGAAGATTTTTTTGAGGTTATTTCCTGTTCTTCCTCTATATCTTCCTTATCGACGGTAACTCCTTCTTTTTCCTTTTCCATTTTTCGTTCTTCAAGGCCTTCTGCAACAGCTTCACATACTTGATCGATAATGAGTGATATTGATTTTGAGGCATCGTCATTTGCCGGAATAGGAAAATCGATCATATTGGGATCAGAATTTGTATCGACCATAGCAAATACTGGAATACTAAGTCTTTGGGCTTCTTTAACAGCAATATGTTCTTTTGATATATCGACAACGAACATAGCTGCTGGTAAACGGGTAAGATCGGCAATACTTCCCAGGTTTTTTTCGAGTTTTGCTCGTTGTCTAGTTATTTGCAGTTTTTCACGTTTCGACATGTTATCAAAAGTACCGTCGGTAGCCATTTTATCAATGGAAGCCATCTTTTTTACTGCCTTACGTATGGTTGGGAAATTCGTAAGCATACCACCTGGCCAACGCTCTGTAACAAATGGCATATTTATACGTTGAACCTTCTCGGCAACAATATCCTTTGCCTGCTTTTTAGTAGCAACAAAAAGTATTTTCCTTCCCGATTTGGCAATCTGTTTTAATGCAGCACAGGCTTCCTCGAGCTTGGCTACTGTTTTGTGCAAATCGATGATATGAATTCCGCTTCGCTCCATAAAAATATAAGGAGCCATATGAGGATTCCACTTTCTTTTAAGGTGACCAAAATGTACACCTGCGTCTAATAATTCGTTGAAATTTGTTCGTGACATATTTTTAACTTGTTTACTTTCAGTATTAAGCAACCCTGAAGTAGTTCCAATGTTCCGGAAGTCTTCAGCGTTTAGATACTAAACAATGTAAGGACCTATCGTTTACTGAACTGGAATCGTTTTCTGGCTTTCGGACGGCCAGGTTTTTTACGCTCAACTTCGCGAGGATCACGTGTAAGCATTTTATTTGATTTCAGAATAGTTCTGTTTTCCGGATCGATTTTAACAAGGGCTCGTGCAATTGCTAGTTGCAATGCTTCTGCCTGACCTTTCGATCCTCCTCCATACAAATTTACATTGATATCGAATTTACCCTCTGAATTAGTTAGTAAAAGAGGCTGCGATATAATATACTGAAGTTGCTGGATAGGAAAATATTCCTTAACATCTTTATTGTTCACCCGTATATTACCTTTACCATCGTTCAGATATACTCTGGCAACTGCCGCTTTTCTTCGTCCTAAAGCATTAACTGCTTCCATTGTAATTATTTAATAGAATTCAATTTAAGTTCTTTGGGTTGTTGTGCCTGATGTGGATGTTCACTTCCAGTATATACATAAAGATTCCTGAAAATAGCTCTCCCAAGTCGTGTTTTTGGTAGCATCCCCCGTATGGAATTTTCAACTATTTTGGCAGGATTGCGATGCATTAAATGCCCGATAGTCTCGACACGTTGTCCGCCAGGATAACCTGTGTAACGAACATATTTCTTATCGGTACTTTTTTTGCCTGTTAGCCTGATTTTTTCGGCATTAACAATAATAACATGATCGCCACAATCGGCATTTGGGGTATAAGTTGGTTTATTCTTGCCACGTAAAATTTTAGCAACTTCGGAAGAAAGACGCCCCAGTATTTCATTGGTAGCATCAATAACATACCAATCCTTATTTATAGTTTCCTTACTCGCCGACCTGGTTTTATAACTCAGTGTATCCACTATTCAACTCATTTTGTTATTCCAACAATATTCGGTAAACCCCGATTTTTGTGGAGTGCAAAAATACAATTATTTTTATGAAATAAGCAAATGAAAAATAAATTAATTGGCGAGCTTGTTTGAATTCGATTTATTTGCCTATTCTGTCGCTCAATTCAATTATATCGATACAATAGTTTTTTCTCTAAATTTATACTTGAGAAAAGTATAATCATTTACTTTGCAAAGTAAATTCAGGATTTCATGTTGCCAAGAAAGGTTCATTTTTATCTTTTTCTTCTAGGAACTGCGATGCTGGTTGTAGGGTTGCCAGTTTCTCCTTTTTTACTTAGTGTTTCCACAATTTTTTTATCGGTTAACTGGATCGTTGAATTTATTTCCTTGTCAGAAAAAGGACTTATTAACAGAACGATTTTACTCGAGAAATGGCAACTTATAAAATCACGAAAAGCCATACTTCTTTTGATTTCGATTTATGTTGTGCATATTATATGGCTTATAAATACTACCGATTTTAATTTTGCTATCCGCGATCTTCGGATCAAACTCCCGTTACTTGCTCTTCCAGTGATATATGGAACCGCCCCGAAGCTTTCCAGAGTTCATTTTATTCGAATTCTACAAATTTTTATTGGTACGGTCTTAGTTAGTTCTTTTATTACAACATATGTACTCTTGGGATATTCTAAGCTCGATCCGGTTGATTCGCGTTATGCATCGCTCTTTATTTCACATATCAGATTTTCTCTTTTAGTAGTTCTTTCTATTTATAGCCTGTTTTATTTAACCTTTCTGTTTAACGGTAGTACATCGTTAATCGTAAAAATCGGCTATATACTCCTTATGATCTGGTTTATATGTTTCCTAATTCTTTTACAATCATTTACGGGAATAATAATATTTTTATTGCTATTGCCGGTCTCAATCATATGGTGTTCCTATAAAAAAAAGCATGTAGGATGGAGAATCTTTTCTTATTCAGCTACCTTTTTGATAATAGTTTTCGTTTTTAGCTACGCTTATATCTGTTATGTTAGATATAATAAGAAATACGACAATGATAACATAGCCCTGGAAAGTACAACAGTAAATGGTAATAAATATTTGCATTTCCCGGATAAGAATGAGTATGAGAATGGCTTTAAAATTTGGATTTATATAAGTGAAAAAGAATTACGGCAAGAATGGAACAATCGAAGCCTATATAAATACGACAGCCTCGATAGAAAGGGACAATCCATTAAAAGCACGCTTATCCGCTATATGACTTCACTTGGTCTGCGTAAAGATTCACTAGGTTTCGCGCAACTCAGCCAGGATGATATTGAAATGGTTGAAAAAGGCTATACAAATCACTTATATCAAAATAAGTTCGCTTTGTATCCTCGTATTTATGAACTATTCTGGGAAATGGAAAAATATAAAAAAACCGGTGATCCTAGTGGTCAATCGCTTGGGCAACGAATTGAATACCTAAAAACAGGGTGGCATATTATTGAACGAAGTTTCTGGTTTGGAACAGGCACAGGAGATGTAAAGATAGAGTTTTACCGACAATATGAACTCGATAATTCTTTGCTTAAACCTGAATGGTGGAACAGGACTCATAATCAGCTTATCACGTTTTTTGTAACCTTTGGTATTTTTGGTTTCTTATGGATTCTTTTCTCCATATTTACACCTCCAATTCTGGAAAAGAAATACAGCCATTTCCTGTTTACCCTCTTTTTTCTGATTGGTATACTTTCCATGCTCAACGAGGATACCCTCGAAACCCATGTTGGCGTCTCATTTTTTGCCTTTTTTTATTCCTTCTTTCTGTTTTCAACATCTGATGCTGATGATCCAGGGATTAATTAAACTAGATGAAAATTTTTATTGCCGCGATGTGTTAAAGGTTGCACCTAATATATTAGGTAAATACCTAGTGCATACAAATGGGAGTTGTAGAAAATCTTATCTTATAACTGAAGTCGAGGCCTACAAAGGCGAAAACGACCTGGCATGCCATGCCCGGAGCGGTCGTACAAAACGAACCGAAATCATGTACCAAAGCGGAGGACATATATATATCTATTTGATTTATGGAATGTATTGGATGTTAAATATTGTCACCGGATACGTAAACCACCCCGAAGCTATTCTACTTAGAGGTATCGAAGGATTTAACGGACCAGGGAAACTTTCAAGGGAGCTCCATATTAATGGCTCATATTATGGAGAAAACCTTTGTAACTCAAAACGAATATGGATTGCCGATGCCGGAATTGTATCAAAATATTACACTACACCCCGAATTGGAATTAATTATGCGGGTGAGCCATGGATATCCAAACCGTGGCGTTTTGTATTGTCGAAATAAGTTACCAAAAACTCCGTGATGAAATTATTTCATTTGAAATTGAGCGAAGGAGCCCAAGCCTCCATAGGAGTTTTTGACTATATTTTTTATTGTATATTTGCACCTCTTTTTTGTCTCGTGGTGTAATGGCAGCACTGCAGATTTTGGTTCTGCCTGTCCAGGTTCGAATCCTGGCGAGACAGCAAAGAATATACAACTTATACCGGATATTCTTATCCGGTATTTTCATTTTAAACTATGTAAAAGAAATCTCAAGATTTCTTATTTAACCAAACGTTCTATATCACATTTTAATAACAGAAAGAAGTTCCTTTATAGATTTTTCAATTATTTGAAACGATTCCTCGCTGTTTTCAATAAATAGGAAAGCCAAGAGTAATTGTTTTGTATCTTGCTTAAATACTCCCCCTAGAATATTTTTATTTAACCTATATGCTTCGCGCATGCGACGACGTATAAGATTGCGCTGAACCGCCTTTCGTAACTGCTTTTTAGGTACCGAAAATATTACTTGTACAGAAGCTCCAGTTGTTTTTTTATCTAACAGATAGATCATACGAATACAACCGGTGCGTTTTGTGATTCCGTGTTTAAATAATAAATCTATTTTATTCTTTGAGCATAAACGTTCCGCTTTACTGAAAGTATTTTTTAATTTTTTATTAGAATCCACAGTTTATTTCTTAAGTATAATGCGGATCGTTGTTCCTTTCCCAAGCTCCGAGCCTGCTACATTTATCTTTCCTTTATGATATTCTTCGACTATTCGTTTCGTAAGTGAAAGGCCAAGCCCCCAGCCACGTTCTTTTGTTGTATATCCGGGTTTAAAAATAGTTTTGTACTGTGATTTGGGGATACCTTTCCCGTTATCAACCACATCGATGGTTACATCATGCTGATCATCATTTACTATGATTTTAATTTCTCCGTTTCCTTCAATAGCATCCATAGCATTTTTACATACATTTTCTATTACCCATTCGAAGAGTGGCGGATTTACAGGAACCATAATGCTATCCTCCTTACTTTCAACCGAAAAGGATATTTTATCGGACGATCGGCTTCGGAGATAACCTACTGTAGTATCAATAATGGTATTTAATTCATTAAGGGTTAGAATAGGTTGTGAACCTATTTTTGAAAACCGGTCGGTTATTTTACTTAACCGCAAAATATCCTTTTCAAATTCTTTAACAGGAATTACACTCTTTTCTTTCTGCTTCATAAACTCGAGCCAGGCCATAAGTGAAGAAATTGGTGTGCCCAACTGATGTGCAGTTTCTTTTGATAATCCTACCCAAACCTGATTTTGTTCCGCCTTTCTCGATGAACTAAAAGCAAAATACGCCACCAAAATAAACAGGAGAATTACAGCAAGCTGAATTAAAGGGTAATAAGTAAGTTTATTCAGAATAATCGACCGACTATAATATAAGTATTGCATTCTACCCGGCATATATTCAATTTCAATAGGCGAATTCTCTTCCATCATTTTCTCCAGTTTATGCTGCAAAAAAACAGGATTTGATACTTTTGTCGAATCCAGATTCCGATACATGAGAATGTTGGTATCCTTATCGGTTAGGATAACCGGAACCGTTTCATTAAACTGAACAACCGAAAATAAAAAATCAAGACTTTCGCCTTTAATATCGGTTTTGGGTATGAGGCTTGTAGCTTTTGCCCACAGCTCAACTTTCTTTCTTTCTTCAGCAGCAAGTTTTTTAACCAGGTTATTCGTATACCAAAGCGATCCAATTCCAATGACTGCCGCACAAAGAAAGAGGAAAAACTTCCATCGAATTTTTTTTTTATAAATATTCATGACTTCATTCTATTCGTCAACTCTAAATATAATGAAACTAGCTAAATTACAATGATTTACTTCTTAAGTGAAAATTATTATGTATTATTTATCGTCCCACTCTATTCTGAATTCCTCAACCTCTTCATTCTGTTCGTTTTGTTTTTGGTTATCAGTATCATTAAGTTCTTCTTCCCATTCTATTCTGAAATGTTGATCATCTTTTTTATCTGATGAGTCGGGGGTTACAAGTTCTTTCAATTCTTCTTTTTCCCTATTGAGTTTTTCACGAAAAATTGAACCTGCGGTTTTTTTATCATAATTAACCCTGAAAATTGTATCTTTTCCTGTAATAATCAATGGTAAAATAGTGCGTTCATTATCGTCATCGATTATATAACCAAATTCTGAATTTTCAGGTTTTTTCTTCTTCGCTTTTTTCCATAAAATATCTGCCAGATGAACCTGTACACGATAAGTATAACGATTATCAAAATCATGTTCCCCCGATGCTACAAGTGACAGAGCCGAAGAATTAATCTGAGTCTGTTCTATTGTTACTTTTCTATCAACTACCCTCACTGTAGCATGCAGATTGTCGAATTTTATATGCTTAAGTTCCTCTACTTCAATGAAGTCAGAAAGTCCGAGCAGTGGTTGATAATCAATCAGTTCTCCTTTTTCAATAAACACATCCGATTGTATTTTCAGTTTATCGTAAAGAGGATTCAGATGCAAATCCCATGAGGCTTCAATATCCGCCTTACCTGTAAAGTTGCCATCAATACTTTCGTGTGTTATTACCGATTGCCCGAATTCATTAAATGCATAAAACATATCGCCAATATCCACTCGCTGCAAATCAATGTTGCCAGTTGAAATTAAGTTGCTCCCAACCTGGGTAAAATCCACATTCCCCTTTATCGTACCTCCCTGGGTTTGCATCGAGAAATCGTTAATTTCTAATGTTTTCGGACGATAAAAAAGGTTCCCCGATACCCCGGTAGCATTAAATTTCCCGAATGAAAAGGAATTAATGATAGCATCGGCATATAAAATCATGGAATCAGGTAAGGCTATATGAATTGAATCTTTTCCACTATTATCAGCTGATATTAAAAAATCTTCGAGATGAAATTCGTTTGATATTATATGGCACTTATAAACAGGAAATAATGAACGATCGGAAGTAAAGAAAGGCAGGTTTGTAACATTACCATTTATTTTTAAATCGGTCGCTTCTGTTATGACTTCTATATTATCCAGATTGATTTCCGAAAGGTTTTTCAACGTTATCCTTCCCGAGATTACTATTCCAGGTAAGGATTTATTTTTTGTTGTAAAACTGGCTTCCTTCAATAAAATAAATCCCTGAAGATTGACTTTTTTGATATCATTATGTTTTAAATCCTTTATTCTCGGAAGATTTCCTTTAATTTTAATATTAGCTGTGATTCTCCCCTTCATGTCGACCCGTTTCTCAATGGCTTTGATAATACTGAGCTTATCTAATTCCAGATCGCCTCGTATATTACCTGTAATTGACGGACTATTAAAATTTTGAATTTCTCCTACCAGGTATAATTCCGAATCGCCCGATTTAAGAAAAAGACTGTCAATCTGGAACCTACTTGAACTTTTATTATTTTGTGATCCATTGGTATAATAACCTTTAGTATAAATATTCTCTGCTTTTATCCGGGTGTCTCTGTGCCTGATCATTCCATTATGGAGTAAATAACTGAGTTTTACCCGGGGAGAAGAAGAATCCTTTCCTGATATATCCACATTAATATTTAGGCTTCCCCCGGAAGGTTTCAATTTCAAATCTCCTAAATATCGATTGATAAAGCTGTTGTCCAGCTTCTGAAAGGGGACCGATGTGCAGGTAAAAATAAAATTATAGTTTTCATTTAAGGTATTATAAACTCCGCGAGCTCTCATAGGT
>CAYMQP010000011.1:24366-26649 GCA_964392505.1 uncultured Bacteroidales bacterium | reverse complement strand
TATTCCTTCTCTTCCAAAGGCAATCTTATCGATATCGAATCCATCTTCACGTGCACCGATTTCAAAAGTTTGAGTAAGACCTCCGAGTTCAATCCTGAAAGTCATAGGAGTCTCTTGCCCTGTGTAATCGGATAACGCCAGCCATTTCCATACCTGACTTGCTGCATCTCCCTGACCCTGAACAACGTCGTCAAGAATAGTATAACCCGCTACATTCAGGTTATTACAAATAATCCAGTCATCGCTCGATGTCGGATTTTGAGTACCAAACCCATTACCGTGAAAGAAACTGTCGTCTTCGGCACCACTTGAACCAACCCGTACTCTGGCAAATAGCTTGTAGGTACCCGAATCGGCAAAGTTAACCGTAAAGGAGGCAACTTTATCTGCACTTCCCGGATAATCTGTACTAATAAAGTTTGTCTGGGGCGCAATATAATTTACATCACCGTCAGCTAAAACTTGGTAGTCAGCACCCAGTGTGCCTGATTCAGCCTCAACAATAACGGGTTCATTCTGACCGTGCAATACACTGCCGATCAGAAATAAAATCGAAAATAATGCGGCTATTAATCTCATATTAAAAAATTATAGTTTAAAATCATTTTATAAAAAAACACAATCAGGATCTAAGATTATATAAGAAATATAACATTCTCTTATAAAATTGATGCAAATCCTGAATTACAATACAGGTAGGATTTGTAAGGCTAATTTTAGGGTAAATATTCTAATACTATAAATTAATATTAAAAAATGAATTATAATACACCACTACTGCAAATTCACATATTATAAAGTATCTGGTATAATGTTTACATCGTAGTTGTGTAATCACATCTGTCTATTCATTCTTTTAAAAAGCGAAATACTCTTATCTTCTTCCCTATGAAAAATATCAAAACATATATACCGGGAGATAATGATCCAATTTCAATATATGAAATCTGTTCAGTTAGCTTAACTTGTTTTATGAGCGTCCCCGATTTGTCATATATATCGACACTGCAATTTTTAACTGGCACTTTTAAAAGATCAACTGTTATTACTTTTTTAGAAGAATCGGTATATACATCAATTTCCTTTTTCATGAAATCAATATGTAGCTATCGAATTTAGAATTATATATAGCCTCAGGCTATAAGATTTTAATCAAACGCTTTGAATATTGATGCGGATTCTATTCGTTAAGAGTAGTAAAAAACCGGATATGATCAGAAAACCCGGTAACCTATACCGGGTTTTCTAAAATCCTCAACTATGTAATGAAACAATCTAAGTAGTTAAAAAACAACTATTACCTATTCATATCCTTGGTTCTGAGGAACGCCTGTTAAATCAACGAAGTTTTTTGGTAAAGGCCAGCGTATGTGGAATGGTAACATATTGGCAGCCATTTCAGGATTGTTTGTCTCAATGCGTTCCATAAGAATCCCTAAACGTTTCAGCATGGGATACCTGCGACCCTCAAAACCTAATTCGCGTGCCTGTTCGTCTACCAAATCATCTATAGTCAAATCAATCGGATCTTGGCCGGCTCTTGCCCTAAGTTCATCAAACAGTTCCTGTCCGCGTGTAAGATTACCCGAATTTAAATAAGCTTCGGCAGCTATCAGGTAAGCTTCAGAGTATCTGAATTGGACAACATTCTCGAAGCCCCCAGCATCATCGATCGTTCGGCCCAGACCATCATATTCCCAATACTTTTTTGTTGTAGGCACAATTGCAAGAATACCCAATCCGGCTACATCATCGATATTCTCAGCCGTTACTGTGTCGCCAATATTCACTCCTGGAGGTAAGGGATCACCAGCATCATCAGTATCATAAATCCAATATCGCTTGTGCCAGGCTTCCAGTCTCAGATCATCCCCCTCAAATAATGTCCAATAGTACTCATTGGGCACATTACGTGACCAGGGCCTTCCACCTTGTTCGAACGTACGTGCTACTCCGTTGCACCGGTCGTACAGGGGAATTAACTGGCATGCAGTCCAGTTTCTACCATCCCCATCGCTTGCACCAGGTATAAACTGCCATGAGAAAATAATTTCACTATTACTCTGGTAATCTTCATCAAATATCAGGTCCAGATCGACAAAATCGTATGCAGGGTCTGAAATTACATCTTCCGCCAATTCAGCAGCTTCCGTCCAATTCTCCAAATCCAAATGTGCAAGAGATAGCAGATGGCGGGCAACTCCTTTCGATGCCCGTCCCCTGCTTGCTGCATCACTTACTTCCGGAAGAAGCTCGATAGCTTCCTCAAGGTCAGAAATAATC
>CAYMQP010000011.1:15325-24356 GCA_964392505.1 uncultured Bacteroidales bacterium | reverse complement strand
ACCAGCGCATAAACATCGCTTTGAGAAGCTAATTCATATTCTTGGTCAGGGTCATTAAATACCTGATCTGCCAAAACTATATTATCCCAGTATTCAACAAGGTTCAGGTGAAAATAAGCCCTGAAAAAATAAGCCTCACCCAGAACGGTGTTTCTTCGTTGTACTGCCTCCGGGTTTTCCCTGTTATAATCGACAACATCGATTTTTTCGATGATGGTATTGGCACGGTTCAATCCTGCATAATACCCATCCCATATATTCTGTATACCTTCATTTGTAGCATCAAAATTTTGTAAGGTGCACATTTCATTCCAAATTCTCTGGTCCATAATATGCGATCCGGTTGTAATGATATCTGTATAAAATAATTTATAAAGAGATAAGTCCAAACTAGAATATGTAAATCGACCCCTTTCATAAACACTTAGGATAGCCCCTTCGAGATTCTCAAGCGAGGTAAGCGCTATATCCATACTTAGCTGATCCCTGGGTTCCAGATCAAGAAAATTATCACATCCCGGAAGTAAAGCCAACAGGATGAATGCCTGAATTACGTATATTTTAAACTTTTTCATTTTTCTCATTTTTTAATTTATCTAACCTAAAATGTGATATTTGTACCTATGGTCCAGTTCTTTGTTACTGGGAATCTCCCAAGTTCTGATTCAGGAGAATAGGCATCGACATATTTTGTAAAATACTTCAGGTTATTGCCTCTTACATAGAATTGCAGACTTGCTACTTTTATTTTTTGTGACAGCCGTTTCGGAAGTGTATAGGCAAGAGAAACATTACGCAATGCTATAAATGAAGCATCACGAACCCTTACAGCATCCTGGTAATAATAGGGGCTTGTAATATTGGGTTGCGGAAATTCATTCGACGGATTATCAGGAGTCCAGTAATCGACATTTATTTCATTGCCACGACCCGTAAGAGCTCCATAAAAATAATTGATCTTTGTAACTCCCTGTAAGACTTCGAAAAGAATTGTTAATTCCAGCCCTTTATAGCTGAAGGTATTTCTCAATCCTCCATACCAATCAGGGGTAGGATTGCCAAGAAATGTCCGGTCTTCAAAATTTATTGTATCGTTACCATCAATATCTCTGATCTTAGGATCTCCCGGTCCGTAGCCAGGTTTATCGGGATGCATGGCTGCTGCTTCAGCTTCTTCGCCCGTCTGCCAGATACCGATAAAATCCCAATCGTATATTTCCTTAATATCCTGACCTATAAACCATTCGTTTGCCAGATCGTCTACCTCGTTACCCTCTTCATCCACTGCGCCACTTAGATGGACTATTTCGTTCCTGTCGCGGGCCCAGTTGGCAGTTACTTCCCATTTAAAATCGCCATCGAGAATGCGGTAAGTCACTATCGCTTCAATCCCCTGGTTCATAGTCTCACCAATATTACTTACTATCTCAGTAAACCCGGTAACAGAAGGTATCTGCTGATCCAAAATCAAATCGATAGTATTGGTTTGATACACATCAACAGAACCGTACAACCTGTTGCCTAGCAGACTGAAATCCAATCCTGTATTGAACTGCTGGCTTGTTTCCCATTGTAATACCGCATTCGCAAGTTTATCGGCGGTATATCCAGAATACCATGTCTGATCAAATGGATATCTTACATTTTGTGTAAGGGCAATATAACCATAGGTACCTATTTGGTCATTACCCATTCTTCCCCAGCTTATCCTGTATTTTAACTGGTTAAGCCAATCTGCATTATCAAGGAATGCTTCTTCACTGATATTCCAGGCAAATGCAGCGGAAGGGAAAAATCCCCAACGCATATCAGGCCCGAAAACACTGGAACCATCATATCTTCCCGTAAAAGTGAAATTGTAGCGTCTGTCGAAGCTATAGCCAATACGGCCTGCAAAATACATATTGCGCCATTCGTCATTCTGAAAGTTAATGGTCTTATAATCTTGTTGTGAAGAATTTATGGCATTGTATGACAGTAAATCGGTAACCGATCCCTCGCCATCAATTCCCAACGAATCATAAGTATACGTCTGTATACCACCTACCAGCGTTATGTTGAAAGAGTGCTTTTCGGCGAGCACTTTCTTGTATGTAACAATATTATCTAGAAGAAAACTAAGAGGTTCATTTTTGGTTATGGCTGAATAATTGCGCCCTGGCTCATCTGCAAGAGTGGACCAATTATACTTAGAAGAGGTAAACCTTCCGTAGTTTTCGCTGCGGTATTCGGCAGAGGCATTAATCTTATAAGTAAGACCATCGAGAATCGTCAATTCTACATAAGGATTCAGAAAGAATCGGTTGGTAGATCTGTCTGTTTGTGATTCCCTGTACTTCCATAGGGGATTGTAATCGAACTGATCGCCCTTTACTGTGGGTACTAATTCATTATTTTCATCGTACATACGGCCTAAAGGTGTATTTCCAAGAAAATCGGTAAAATCGGATTTATTCAGATACCAAACTGCGGCGTTCCCGGTTTCATCGGCCATTGTTCTGGATAGTTGTATCCTTGCTCCGATCTTTACGAATTTATACGGATTGTATTCTGAGTTTAACCGGAAAGAAAACCGATCGAAGGTTGTATGCTGTACAATACCATCTTCCAGGTATACATCACCATTCATATAGAAGGTGATTTTTTCGGTACCCCCCGATAAGGATATTCCGGCATTGGTTATTTTTCCTGTTCTAAGTAATACATCGTGCCAGTCAATTTCCTGAATTCCTCTCGGATCTATATAATTTGCATACTCAACCGCGTCGGTCAATACATCCTCAAGCCCGTTAGGCTGTCCGGCCCCTTCGGCAGCATCCAGTTTCAACTGAACAAACTCCTCGGCATTCATTAGATCGGGTTTATGAACCAGGTTGGTGAATCCTTTTGAAATACTAATATTCAAGACAGGTTTACCTACTCTTCCTGATTTTGTAGTGATCAGGATTACACCATTGGCACCTCTGGTTCCGTAAATAGAAGCTGCTCCCGCATCTTTCAGAATGTTTATCGATTCAATATCATTTGGATTCAACTCGGCAAGATTAAGATTATTCTTATCCCCTCTAGTATCCATGGTTAATGGAACACCATCAATAACTACGAGAGGGGCATTACTGTTATTTAAAGAATTTTCTCCCCGAATCAGGAAGTTAACACTCTCTCCGGGCTTCCCGTCTGTTCTGGTTATTCTCAAACCCGGTATCTGACCCTTAATTGCTTCAACAAAATTAGGAACAGGTGCTTTCGAAAGCTCGTCAGTTTTTATCGACGAAATCGCACCTGTTACGTTAGCCCGCTCCATCGATCCATATCCGACCACCACAACTTCACTTAATTCTTCCAGGCTTTCAATCAATATTATATTTATAACCGATTGATTACCTACCAGCATTTCCTCGGAATTATAACCTACATAGGAAAATACCAGAACCGATGATGAAGAGGCCACTATTAATGAATAGTTACCATCTAAGTCGGTTATAGCCCCATTAGTAGTTCCTTTTTCAATAATGTTCACGCCAGGTAAAGAATTCCCTTCGGAATCGGTTACGCGACCTGTTACCGTTGCCTGCTGGACTCCGGCAAAAGCATTGTAAAAAGACATCACACCTATTATGATACATAGTTTCATTAGCATAATAAGTCGTTTCGATTGTTTTCCCGTTGCAGGGAAAAATAAGGTTAGGATTAATTTCATTTTCTTTAGTTTTAAGTTTTACATAGTTGGATTGTTAGCTTTAATACTGACACTGATATTAACTTGATTGCGAAATATATTTTTATAAAAAGTTGAGGACTATAAGAATATTATCAAAAGCTTATGAATTTCTAGCATAATCTCAATTAAAGCACCCTCTTTGGTGCTCAAATGGATATACTTATCTGGAGAAATGAAATTTCTCTTAGGAGGTTAAAATTGTATTGACTATTATTTCTGCAGAAATACAGAAGGGGGCTTCCCGTAATTATCTTTAAAACATTTGGTAAAGTATGCAGGAGAAGTGAAACCTGTCATATAAGCAATTTCGGCAAGCGAATATTTTTTAGCTTCCATGAGTTTAATGGCCTGCTTAAGGCGAACTATTCGGATAAACTCGATTACTGTTTTTCCGGTTAGTGCCTTAATTTTTCTGTAGGTATTAATATAGCTAAGATTCATGCCAGCAGCCATTCCATCTACATTGAGTTTATTATTTTCAATATTAAGAACGATAAAGTCAATTGCTTTTTGTAAAAATTGCTGATCCATTTCATTGTTAGTCAATTTATTGGTCATTATATAAACATCCTGACTGAAATGGGCATACAACTTCTTCCTTGATTGAATTAGTTGATTGATTTCTGTTAATAGAAGTTGCATGTTAAAGGGTTTGGTTAAATAGGCATCTGCCCCACTTTCAGTACCTTCAATCTGATCAGGAATAGTTGTTTTGGCAGTAAGAAGTATAACTGGAATATGACATGTTCTCATATCTGTTTTGATGCGCTTACATAATTCGATTCCGCTGCAGTGAGGCATTAAAATATCACTAACTATCAAATCAGGTATCACCTCCAAGGCTTTTTCTATGCCTACTTGCCCGTTCTCTGCCAATATGATATTGAATTCTTTATCAAGTTGATTCGATAAAAAAACCCTGAGTTCTGAATTATCTTCAACAATTAATAAATCGGGTTTTTCTCCATCATGATCCGAAAAGTCAGCTCTTGTTATTCTTTTATTATCAAGGTTATCGTCATCATCTTCCAATATTGTATTGTGAAGAATACTCAGCTGTTCGCCGTCAAGCTCATCTTCTTGATAGGCTTCGCGGTCGATTGGGAGAACGAACATAAAACTCGTTTCAAGATTTGGGATACTCTTCACATTAATAAAACCATGATGCAGCTCGATAAGGCCTTTGACTAAGGCCAGTCCTATTCCGGAACCCGAAAAATTCTTATTTTTTTGAATCCTGGACTGGTAATACTTATCGAATATAAAGGGAAGTTCATCCTGACTAATACCCGGACCATTATCTGTTACTTCAATTTCGATGTATTGTATTCCTGGCGATATTGGAATTACTCTATTTTGATATTTCTGAACCACTTTATCGATATTCTTCAAACTTATTTTTAAAATAATTTTACCATTATCCATAACATATTTAAAGGCATTTGAAAGTAAATTCAATACAATGGTTTCAAGTTTGTCCGGATCGAAATATCCCTCAATTGAAGTATTGCTCGTTTCAATTGAAAAATGAATATCTCTTCGCTTGGCATTCACTTTAAAATAGGAAGAAACCTCTGTGATAAAACTAATTATATCACTTTTTTTTACTCTGAGGTTTGTTTTACCCTCTTCCAGCTTTCTAAAATCCATCAGATCGTTTGTTAAATGCAGTAAGCGTTGTGCATTGCGATATATTACGACCAGTTGCTCCTTTATTTTTTGTGGGGCATATAAAATTATGCTTTCAAGCGGTGCAATTATCAGACTAAGTGGTGTACGAAATTCATGAGAGATGTTTGTAAATAGTTGAATATTTGCTTCATTTAGTTCATGCTCCTTTTCACGGCCCAACTGTTCGAGATGTAATTGATTTTTTATCATGATTCTTTCACTCCAGAAACGTAAAGCAGTCAGAATCAATGTTGTTGCTAGTAATACGTAAGAGAGCATTGCCCACCAGGTTTTCCAGACTGGTGGTGTAACTTTTATCAGCAAACAAGTAGGTGAATTGTTCCAGATTCCATCATTATTTGAACCCTTTACCTTAAAAAAATATTTACCAGGTTTTATTTTGGTATAAGTGGCAGTTCTGTTGTTCCCAACATATTTCCAGTCTTCGTCAAATCCTTCCAATATATAGGCAAACTGATTTCTTGCGGATCGTGTATAATTTAGCGCAACATATTCGATGGAGAATGAAGATTGTTTATAGCTAAGCGTGATTTCGGAAGTCTCACTAATATGTTTATTAAGAGGTGAATTTTTAATTCCGACTTCTGCCTTAACATTATCTATTTTAAAATTTGTAAAGTATACGGGAGGAACAAGAGCGTTTTTCTTTATATCTTCAGGATAAAATACATTGAAGCCATTTTCACCACCCAGATACAGCTGCCCTTCTCTGGTACGTAAACAAGCGCGCGGATAAAATTCATTAGAATTAAGTCCGTCCTCCCTCGTAAAATTAATAAAGTTAACCGAATCGGGATTAAACCTGGAAACTCCCTTATTTGTAGTAACCCACAAATATCCTCCATCATCTTCTAAAATTCCCTGAATTGTATTACTCGGTAAACCGTGCTTTTTCTGAAAAACCGTAAAGGTGCTATCATGCCGATTAAACAAATTCAATCCATTATCCATGGTACCAAACCATAATCGTCCTTGACTATCTTCGAAAATAAAATTAATTTTATTACTACTTATACTTCCTTTTTTATTACTATACGGCATATCGAGGCACACAAAGTCTCCTGTCTTTGTAATTTTTAAATTTATTAGTCTATTGAGCGTTCCTATCCAGAAATTGCCATCCGAATCCTCTAACACTGACGTAACAAATAATGAAGAATTAAGTATAGCTGCTCGATTACTGCAAAGGATTTGTTCAAATCTATTAATCTCTACATTATACCGGAATAGTCCGCATCCGGCAGTGCCAGCCCAAATATGCCCTTTCGAATCAGAAAAAAGAGTCAATACATTATTATCTCCGCCACCCTGATCATTTTCCAGTTTGTAATTCCTGATACATATTCCATTTTTGTTCAGGAGGTCAACTCCTCCAGCCCAGGTGCCAACCCAAAGTCTATCTTCCGAATCACAGAGTATGGCCTGGATCGAATTATTAACTAAGCGTTTGTTGTAAACAGTATTGATTATTGTTTGGGTAATCCGGCCTGTTTTCGGATTAAATTTACATAAGCCACCTCCATCCGTAGCTATCCATACATTTCCCTGACTATCCTCAGCAAATCCTTTTATATCATTATCTGTCAAACTTATCTTATCAAATGTATTTCGCTTATAGGAATTGAATTTATTAAATTTATCATCAATTACATTTATTCCGTTATTGGCAGTTCCTATCCATAGTCTACTCTGATAATCATTATAAAGTGTCCAGATAGAATTACTTCTTATGCTATTCTCGTTACCTTCTTCAACCTGAAAAACCTCAAAACGATCCGTTTTCTTATCTAATCTATTTAATCCCCCGTTCTCAGTCCCAATCCAAATATAATCGTCAAAATCGGCATTTAACGAAAGGATTGTATTATTGGATAAGCTACCGACACGAGTATTACTATAATAATGTTTAAATATATACTTCCCATTTTGCTTTATTAGTTTGTTTAGTCCACCCCCACGGGTTCCAATCCACAAAATTCCTTCCTGATCGAATGTCAGGGTAATAATATTATTATTACTCAAGCTATTTACATTATTCTCATTTGATAAAAAGTGAATAAATCTGTAATCTTTAATAGTATATATGTATAATCCATTCTGTGTACCAATCCAGATATTGTCATCCTTATCGCTGACAAGAGAAGTAATTCGATTCGAATTGTTTGTGAAATGCTCATCTTCCGATAATAAAATAGGCTCTAGCCTCTTTTTGTTGATATCAAACACAAATAATCCATTTCCGATTGTACCTATCCATAACAAGGAATTATTGTCGATACAGAGTACATTTATATAATTGCCATCTAATTGATTCAGACTCTCACTATAATTTTCGACACGAATAAAATTATCTTTTTTTCTGTCGTAAAGGCTTAAACCAGCGGAAGTGCCAATCCACAAATTATTGTGATTGTCTTCTATGATGTCATTAACTGTACTATTGATTATGCTTGTTGAATCATCTTGTTCATGCTCATAAACATAAATATTGATACCATCAAACTTTATTAATCCATCAGCTGTGCCAAACCACATATATCCCTTATGATCTTTTAGAATACAGCTTACTCCATTATACTCAAAATTGTGAGGCAAGGATTGAAATACAGGTTTTTCTCCGGAGTTAAAATGGATTTGTTTTAAAGGAGATGGACTTTTGTGTAAATAATCCCTACCGGATGAATTTGAAGTAATTAATTGGGTTTCCGAGCAGAAAACAAAGACAAGAACCAATAAACACAACCTTCTGTTGCTAAAAGATAATGACATTCTTCAATCTGTATAATTTTCTTGATTTATTAACTCTGTCAAAGCTGCATTCTGAAATAGCTTGGCTATTACAGTATAAACTTCAGTGGTCTAAGAATGCTAAAATAAATATTATATAATAAATAATTGTATGGTCTGAGTCTATAACACTCATGAATAATTAGCAATTAAAAATGAGGCAGATTCTCAATAAGCACTATCTCTCCAATTGATCCCATACTAGCATTAATCAAACTATTAATTAATTTAACTTTTATAGAACATCTATTCGTAACTATACAGTTCAAATCTGATAATAGTATAATCATTTAGAAAAATTCGTATGTGTCTTCCCTGATGAGTCTGATCTCCGTTCAAATGCCTTATAATTTTCCATTTATTATTTACAAACCTTCCTTCCTCGGTTTTCAATATTCCTACATGGAGCATAGGATTTATTATATTTTTAAAAGTCGTTACAATTCCGGATCCTGCAATGTAATATTCATTTTCGCCAGTCTGAACGAATATAGCCCCAGCCATATCCCAAGTATCATTTCCTGAATTAGCCTCATATCCTAATGTATAACTGTGTCGAACTGTAAATTCGTAATTTCCGAGTTGAAAAACACTTTCCTGATTTTCTTTGTCGAACAGTACTCCTTCGATTTTATTACGACCATGATGGTCTGTAATAATAGGAGTCAGTTGATTAATTACATTATACATATTACCAAGAGGCTCATTTTCCGGATCGCGTGCGTTTTCAATAGAGAAGGGTGAAAAGCCTATGCCCTCATAATGTCCTATAGTATAAGCTGCTTTGGCAGCAACCGTATTATCGAAACGATGCTCGGGAACAAATAAAGG
>CAYMQP010000011.1:9408-15315 GCA_964392505.1 uncultured Bacteroidales bacterium | reverse complement strand
GCTTATATTATTCAAGTCCTTGTTGAATTTCCCCGGGAACAAATAAAGGATTTTCCTGGCGTGTATACAAATCGCACCAGTGTTTGAAATTCGGGAAATAAAAGTCGGGTGACAGAAAATCGATGGATGGTCCTCCGGCTTTCCATACATCCATTAAATGGGGCAGCGGACCTGCGCTGGGATACCCGGTACCTGGCATCCTACCGGGGCGATTTAATGCTGCATTTACAAACATGGGAAGGGGATAAATGGTTTTGCCTGCTTCTACAATTGCATTGGCAAATTTTGAGAAATACCATGCCATAAATATTTCATCGGTGTGAGGGCTTTTCCCGAAAATATCCTCCCACGTGCCGGTATCTTTATATCCGTTTGTCGACCATACTTTTTCAAATTCCGGTACCAGGTTTTTCTTATTCTCCTTCAGGTACTGAATAAATTCTGCCGGAACCTGTTCTTGTAACTTCTCATTTGCCAACGGATGGTAATCTCGTGCAACAGGCAACATACCAATTTCATTTTCAGGCTGGATCATAATGATGGTATGGTCATTCCCATCGATTTCTTTAATATGTTGCATTAATGCCTGAAATGCCTTTAAATCAGCCTGCAAATTATTATCGCTGAAAGGTGTTAGTATCTCATGACTTTTACCCTGATCATCCTTAATCCGCGGAAATCTTTCCTGGTCCTTTTTAACCCAAGCAGGAGCATGGCTCGACATACTGTTTTTCCAAGAGCCAAACCATAATAAAATAAGTCTTAAATCATAGTTGCGGGCTTCATTAACAAGTTGATCAAGTAATTCAAAATCAAATGTTCCTTCAATAGGTTCAATCAACTCCCAATAAACAGGTGCCAGAACCGTATTCAGATTCATTTGCTGAAGTTTTGGCCATATAGGCTCCATATATTCTAGACTGGTGAAAGACGAATTGCCGAGTTCGCCACCAAGGATCAGAAAGGGTTTTTCATTGACGATTAATTGTGTGATTTTACCCTGTTTTTTTAAAAAAGGAATCTGAGACGATTTTTGATCATGTTTCGTAATTTTTTTTTGTCCTTCTTTTTGTTGGCATCCTGATACCAGCAATGCAAAAACTCCGGCAAAGAATAAGCCTTTAGATATTATCTTCATAGAATTATATTTAGTAAAAAGGTTAAATTACTAATCTTAAGTTTTCGAAGTATATAAGATTTCGAAAATTCTCTTACGAAATTGTTGCGAAATACTTATTTACAAAACAAAGAACTTAATTCATAAGTTACTATGAATGTTATTTCAAAATTTCTCATGCAAGGTATTCAGAAGGGGGCTTGCCATACTGATCTTTAAAACTTTTCGTGAAGTATGAGGGTGAAGTGAAACCAGTGAGATAAGCAATTTCAGCCAGGGAAAATTTATTACTTTCCATTAGTTTTATTGCCTGCTTAAGACGAACCGTCCTGATAAATTCGATAATTGTTTTACCAGTAAGTGCTTTAATTTTCCTATATACATTACTTCGGCTCAGGTTCATTTCAACAGCCAATCCCTCAACATTTAGGGTATTATCTGCAATATTCAAGACAATATATTCGATCGCATTCTGTAAAAATTTTTGATCTATTTCATTATCGGTTAATTTATTCGGTATCATATAAACATCCTGGCTAAAGTGTGCATACAATTTTCTGCGTAAATGAATAAGCTGATTTATCTGAGTTAACAAGAGTTGTATATTAAAGGGTTTTGTAATATAGGCATCGGCTCCTTGCTCAACTCCTTCAATCTGGTCGTCGATACTAGCTTTGGCAGTTAATAAAATTATAGGAATATGGCAGGTTCTGATATCTGATTTAAGCACATTACATAATTCTATGCCGCTACATACAGGCATCAAGATATCACTAACAATTAGATCTGGTATTTTTTCAAAAGCAACCTCAATTCCCTGTTTTCCATCTTTTGCCTGAATAATTGAATACGCTTTACTTAACTCTTTAACTAAAAATGTTCTAAGCTCATAATTATCCTCAACAATTAAAACCTCCGCTTTCACTTCAGCCTGATTTGCACTTTCCGACTTTTTTTCCTTTGCTTTAAAGTCTGAGGCTTCTTTCTCGGTTAAAATAGTTCTGCTAATTATACTTGTTGGTTCGTCAACAATCTCAGTCTCAGAGAAAGAATTGCTATCAATGGGAAGAACAAATGAAAAACTTGTTTTGCTATTTGGTATACTACTTACTTTAATACGTCCACGATTCAATTCAACTAATCCCTTTGTTAATGCAAGACCAATCCCTGTTCCTGTATATTTCTTCTTTTTTGCAGACAACGATTGGTAAAATTTCTCAAATATAAAAGGAAGATCTTCTGTAGCTATACCTGAACCACTGTCGGTAACTTCGATTTCTATATACCGGGAAGCAAAAGAGGTATCTTCGTTCGAAATATCATATATTTTTTGAGCATTCGTCGAAGTTAGGGTATTTATATTAATTTTTATATTACCTCCATCGGGGGCGTATTTAGCAGCATTTGACAGCAAATTGAGTAATATAGTTTCCAGCTTTTCAGGATCAAACCAGCCCTTAATAGCTGCATCGCTGCTGGATATCGAAAAATGAATCTGCCTTCTTTTAAAATTCACATTGAAATAAGATGATACCTCTTGGATAAAGCTGACAATTTCCCCAAACTTTACCTTTAGATTTGTTCTTCCTTCTTCCAATTTTCTGAAATCCATAAGGTTATTTGTAAGATGTAACAATCTTTGCGCATTGCGGTAAATGACCAACAATTGTTCTTTGAGTTTTGAATGAGCTGAAACGATAAGACTTTCAAGCGGGGCTATAATTAAACTAAGAGGTGTACGGAATTCGTGCGAAATATTCGTGAAAAATTGAATATTTGCTTCATTAAGCTCATGTTCTTTTTCTCTACCTAATTGTTCCAGTCTTAACTGGTGTTTCATTTTAATTCTCTCGTTCCATATAATTAGGGAAACAGCAATTAATATCGAACCTAAAAATATATATATTAGTATCGCCCACCAGGTTTTCCATACTGGTGGTTTAACTCTTACCAGCAATTTAGTAGGAGTATTATTCCAGATTCCGTCATTATTTGACCCTTTTACCTTAAAAATATAATCCCCCGGTTGAATATTTGTATAACTGGCACTCCTGTTGTTGCCTGCAATGATCCAATCTTCATCAAAACCTTCAAGTTTGTAAGAAAACTGATTTCTTGCAGGTCGTGTATAATTCAAAGACACAAATTCGAGCGTGAAGGAAGATTGCTTATGGTTAAGGATAATTTTAGAGGTCTCTCCGATGTGCTTTTTAAGAGGTGAATTTTTGGATCCTATTTTTATCGAAACATTATTTATTTTAAGATTTATCAGATAAACAGGAGGTATAAAGTTGTTCGTTTTAATTTCTCCAGGATAGAAAACATTAAAACCATTTTCGCCTCCTAAGAAAAATAATCCTTTTTTTGTCTTTAAACATGATCTTGCATAAAATTCGTTGGAATTAAGTCCATCATCCCTATTGTAGTTCGTAAAACTTAACGAATCATAATTAAACCGACATAGTCCCTTACTGGTGGTGATCCATAAATATCCTTCATTATCCTCCAAGATGCCCTTGATTGAATTGCTAGGAAGACCATCATCTTTATAGAAAGCGGAAAAAGTACTATCCTTCCTATTGAACAAATTCATTCCATTATCACTTGTACCGAACCATAATCTTTTATTGCTGTCTTCAAAAATAACTTGGATCATATTACTGCTTAAACCCGTGATATTGTCTCGGGAGAAATTAATGCATGAAAATTCCTCATCGTAACCTTTTTTCAGAATTACTATGCCAAATAAGGTGCCTATCCAAAGCGAACCATCAGAATCTTCGAGTATTGAAGAAACATAGGCGAAATCTGTAAGTATAACTGTCGGATTGGAGCAATTAACCTTAATGAAATTGTTTTTATCAGGATTGTACTTAAATAATCCGCTTCCGGCTGTACCGGCCCAGATACTTCCTTTTGAATCTTCATAAATACTCATTATATTATTATTTCCTGCCCCCTGTTCGCTTTCTACTTTATAGTTTTCAATCTTCACCCCGTTTTTATTTAAACGATCTATTCCTCCGGCCCATGTGCCAATCCATAAATTATCTCCCGAATCATAGAGAATATCTTGAATAGCATTGTTGGCAAGAATTTTACGACCATCAGAATTAAATATTATCCAGTCGAATTGACGGATTTCTGGATCGAATCTACATATTCCTCCTCCATCGGTTGCTATCCATACATTTCCCTGTTTATCCTCAGTAAATCCAGTTACATCATTGTCGGTTAAGCTATATCGATTAACAATATTTTTCTGGTATGATTCGAATTTGCTGAATTTTTCGTCTAATACATTAATTCCTTTATTAAAAGTACCTATCCAAAGTCTGTCCTCATTATCGCTATATAGTGACCAAATTGAGTTACTGTTTAAACCGTAATTAATACCTTCCTCAACCTGGAATATTTTAACTAATTCATTTGCTATATGAAACCGATTCAGACCTCCATTTTCAGTCCCGATCCACAGATAGCCCCTTCTATCGGCATTTAGTGAAAGAATAAAATTGCTAGATAAGCTACCCGTCGATGAATTCATATTGTATCGTTTAAATAAAAAATCATTGTTTTTTTTAACTAGTTTATTGACTCCTCCACCCCGAGATGCTATCCATAAATTTCCATCCTGATCAACAGTTAAATCCGTAATATTATTATTACCCATACTTTCCGGATTATCTTTCTCCGCAAAAAATTGCCTGAAACCTCCGGTCTTACCCGAGAACAGATTTAATCCGTATTGTGTACCTATCCATATATAGCCTTCCCCGTCTTTTGATATGCAGGTAATTCTGTCTGAACTCAATGCCTTGGGATCATTATCATAATAGGAATAATGGTAGATTATCTGCTTCCCCGGATCATAAACATTCACGCCGTCTCCGAAGGTGCCAATCCATAATAATGACTTATCATCCTTACAGAGTGCAGTAATATAGTTATCATTCAACCTGCTTAAATTTGAATTTAAACTGCCTACACGGATAAAATTATCCATCTCCCGGTTGTAAAGATTTAATCCAATTGAAGTTCCGATCCATAAATTTTCATTATTATCTTCTACCAAGGCATTAATTGCATTATGACATAAGGTTGTAGAATCCTCAGGATCACTTTCATATAAGTAAAGATTTATCCCATCATACCTCACTAAACCATCATCGGTACCAAACCACATATACCCTTTATGGTCCATCAAAATGCATCTCACACCATTATACTCAAAATTGATAGGTAATGATTGAAATGCTATTTTTTCATTTAAATTGCTATAATTTCTTTCTTCTGAAATATCAGAAGTCTGGGTTATATTTCCTATACTTGATTGTGCGAAATCCAATTGATTTTCCAACGAAACAATAAAAAATAACATCAAAATCCTTATAATACTATGCCTGCTAATTATGGAATTCATTATATCTTATCCGTTTATTTCTATTTTATAATGTAAAATTAGCTATTCTTTGCTATTAGTACTATTTCTCAAATCTTGACTGATAGACGCTGAGCTAGCCTAGCAGATTTATACGAGTTAAAACAATACATGAAATACTAAGTGTTAATGTGAGTATTCACAAACGAATGATTCCAGTTGAGTAATACCAATTATGATTCTTTTTGAGTTGGTGAAGACCTATAAAGAATAGTAAGTAAATAACGAAGTCCACCGACGCTCTCGTCTTCGAGCATCCACTCAAAATACATAAAGGGCACCTCTGATGCCCTTTATGTATTTTGTCGGGGTGAGAAGACTCGAACTTCCGACCTCCACGTCCCGAACG
>CAYMQP010000011.1:9131-9398 GCA_964392505.1 uncultured Bacteroidales bacterium | reverse complement strand
GTGCTACACCCCGTATTAGTGAATGTAAAAATAACGATTAAATACTATTTACGAAACTGAGGTATTATCTTTTAAATAATGACTCAAATATTTTTCTGCGGGAAAAAATAATCTATTACTATCTTTACCTAAGATAACCATTAGCCCGTTCAACGAAATAAAACTCTTGCCCATGAAAAAACTTATTGTAACTGCCGATGATTTTGGTGCACATCCATTTATAGACCAGGGGATCCGTGAAGCGGTTCTTGCTGGGTGCGTTAATAC
>CAYMQP010000011.1:0-9121 GCA_964392505.1 uncultured Bacteroidales bacterium | reverse complement strand
CGTTAATACAGTTACCACAATAATGACCTTTAAGAATCCCGGGGATAAGCTTATCAGGTTGGCCGAAGATGCAAGAAACAGAAATCTCGAAGTGTATTTTGGCGTACATCTAAGCTTAACTGCCGGCAGTCCAGTACTGGGTGATTCAGTGTCCTCTCTTACTGAAAGTGATGGTAAATTCTATGCTGTGGATGCTTATGACTATGATCGCACCGATCCGTTTGAAGTCTATGAAGAGGCCAAAGCTCAAATCAAACTTTTTACTCAAACAGGACTCAAACTCGATCATCTCACTTGCCATCATGGTATTATGCAACTTTTCCCGGAGTATTTTAAGATTTACCTATTATTGGCAGCCGAATACAAAGTCCCGATTCGGTATCCAGTGCTTATAAGCAGGGAAAAAGTAAAAGGATTCAAACTTTCTCCCATGAAAAGAGAGGGCTTGTTCAGGGGATTGGAATGTATAAAAAATGAAGGTTTCGACCAGGTAATGATAAATACAGGAACTTTATCGCGCGAGGGTATTAAACGTAAAATTAAAGTATTCAAAGGAGGAAGGGTACATTGTCCCGATCGTTTTATTGATAATTTTTATAAAAACGGTAATAAAAAGCGATTGCAAAAAATATTGAATCATCTGCCTAAAGGAGAAAAATCGGAGTTAGTGGTACATTTGGGTAATGGCAATTACGAAGTTAATCCCGATGAAAGAAGAAAATATAATGGAATTAACTTTGACTATTTTGAAGGCAGGAAAAAAGAATTACACACTATAATTCATGACCTTAATCTGGAAAGCCGTATTGCAACTGAAACCGGTCTGGAATGGGGAATTTATAATGAATAACGCATATTATCCTTCTCTGCTATATCTCTAAACAAAATTTAAAACCGTTCTTAATTGTAATTATTAGTTATTCTTCTCAATAGAAAATGCTTTTTAATTTCTGACATTTTGACTTTCTTTTAATATACACATTACTATCTGTCAGAATTTATTAATTACCTATTTATGTATTGCCTGTAATTTTTTCATTATTAGTACCGTGGTATACAAATTGTTGCCTCATGATTAAAAAGTAAGTCTAACAATTAAAATATGGAGGGTATAGCCATGACAGTACTTAGAAGATCAAACAGTTACTATCCAACGATCCCTTCTTTAATTGATGGTCTTTTTTCAAGGGATTTGATGGATTGGTCTAATATGAATTTCTCTACTACGAATACCACTTTACCGGCTGTAAACGTTAAAGAAACCGATGACGAGTACGAACTCGAAGTTGCTGCTCCTGGTATGAAAAAAGAAGATTTTAAAATAAATCTTGAAAACAATCAGCTTACAATTTCATCGGAATTAAAGAAAGAAAAGGAAGAGAAAAATAATGATAACTATACACGCCGAGAATTCAGCTATCATTCGTTTCAACGAACGTTTACTATTTCTGAAACTGTGGTTGACGGAGATAATATATCGGCTAAATATTCCGACGGCATTCTTACTATTAAACTTCCAAAGAGAGAAGAAGTCAAGCCAAAACCAGCCAGAGAGATTAAAATTTCATAACATATATTAAATAATAAATCAATAGTCCGGCTGTATTCCTTATAATTATTAGAATACAGCCATTTTTAATTTAACAGCCAACAATGTGAAAGTATTGTTTGATAAAACCTTTGCAATTAAATTTGCCATATCGGACCAGTATGGTTAACGAGTTAAATGTAATTATGTAAGTTGGAAGATAGTATTTGCCACCTTAGCTCAGCTGGTCAGAGCGGTTGTTTCGTAAACAACAGGTCGCGGGTTCAAATCCCGCAGGTGGCTCTTATCTATTGAACTGCCTTACCGGAATTTGTATGTTTATATTCTGTTGGAGTCATTCCAAACTGGTTCTTAAAGCATTTGCTGAAATACTTGATATCATTGAATCCCGACATGTATCCTATTTCCGATACATTATACCCCGAATCGATAAGCAAATTAGAGGCTATTTTTAATCTCATACTGCGAAGAAATTCTACCGGAGCAATTCCGGTTAGGCCCTTAATTTTATTATAAAAAACTGTTCGTCCCACGGTTGAAACTTCGACCAGCCTTTCTACATTAAACTCAGGATCGGAATAATTCTTCTCAATTATCTTCTGAATGTCCTGCATAAATTTTTCATCTTTCGTAGTTATTTTAATCCCTTCAGCCAGTGTTTTTCTGCGATCGAAAAATCGTTTCATAATAATTTCACGCTGCTTGAGCATATTTAACACTACCGCCTTCAGGTAGCTTGCATTAAAAGGTTTTAAAATATACGCTTCAGCTCCCGATTCAATTCCATGAATTTGATCCTCAATTTGTGATTTAGCCGTAAGCATAATAACGGGTATATGACTGGTCTCAAAATTGTTTTTTAATTTCAATGTAAACTCAATGCCATCCATCTCAGGCATCATTACATCTGTGACGATAAGATCGGGGTGATGCTTTTCAAGCATCTCGAGGGCTTCGACGCCATTTTTCGAAATCAATACTTCGTATGCTGGCTCCAGTATATGCTGAATATATCCTACTATTTCATTATTGTCCTCAACTAATAGAATACTAAAAATCGGTTTATTCATAAACTTTTCAGCGGGTAATTTTTCTTTTATTTCAGGTTCCTCTGATTCCTCAAGTTTCCTGTGATGCGGTTCCCCTATCGCAATTTCTTCTTCCGCAAAGTCTTGGGCTATAAAATGTTCTTTGCCAAGACGCAGACGAATAAAAAATCTGCTCCCTTTGCCTTCTTCTGACTCCACGTCGATTTCTCCGCCATGTAATTGCATAATTTCGTACGACAGAGCCAGTCCGATACCCGTTCCCTGATAATTCACATCGCTTCCTGACAAAGGAGTGTATCGCTGAAATAAAACCGGTATCTTCTCTTTAGGTATTCCTTTACCTTCATCGATACACTGAATTTCGATAAAATTATTAGTAGGCTGTCCAATCCGTATGGATATATTTTTTCGCGCGGATGAAAACTTAAAGGCATTGGAAAGTACATTGAAAAGAACCGAATCGAGTTTATCGGGATCGGCCCAAATCATCTGGTGGTTTATATCTGAGTGAAAACTTAGATGAATGTGCTTTTGTTTGGCCAGTGGACTGAAATTTTCTATTACCTCGCTAACAAACCTTACAATATCAAACTCCTGAAGCTTCAAACGCATTTTCCCTTTTTGTATCTTGCGGAAATCGAGTAGCTGATTTACAAGCCGTAACATTCTTTTACCATTGAGATCCATAATTTCAATGGCACGTTTTATGGGAGCAGGTAATTTTGTATGAGCCTTGATATCGGCCAGTGGACCAAGAATCAAGGTAAGTGGTGTACGAATTTCGTGCGAAACATTTGTGAAAAACTGTAGTTTGATATCATTTACCCGGCGTTCGACCAATAAATCTCTTCGCATACGGTTAAAACGGGTAAGAATTCTACGTGTAATTTCAGCCAGTATAATAAAAACAATGAAATAAATAATATAGGCCCATACGGTACGATACCATGGAGGAAGAATCCGAATTTGAATTGTTCGGGGTAATGGATTCCAAGTGCCATCCGAACCTGACGCTTTAACCTGGAATGCATACTTCCCGGGTGACAGATTTGTATAAGTTGCTCGTGTAAGATTTCCCACATCGTTCCACTGGTCCTCAAAACCAACCAGTTTGAACTGGTATGCATTTTTATTGGGATCAAAATAACTCAACGCGGCATATTCGATACTAAAACTCGATTGATAGTGTTTTAGTACAATACGGTCGAGGTATTCTATAGCCTCGTGAAAAGGAGCATCAGAAGCATGAATGTCAACATCCTTATTAAAGAGCTGAAAGTTGGTGAAAACTATGGGAGGTATATAGGATTCTTTAGTAATATTTTTTGGGTCGATAACCAGAATACCGCTAGTACTTCCAAAGATAAGTCTTCCATCAATCATCGGCGAACAAGTGTTTTCCGAAAAATTATCGGACTGTAATCCGTTATCCTGATCGTAATTGTCAAAACTTATATTTTCCGGATTAAATTTTGATATTCCTCGTTCTGTGCTAAGCCACAGATTTCCTAATTTATCTTCCAAAATACCATATACAGCATCGTTTACAAGTCCATCGGTATGATTAAAATGTTGAAAAATAACCGACTGTTCCGAATAATGCACAAGTCTGTTAAGACCACCTCCAAATGTGGCAATCCATAAATTGCCGTCGCTATCTTCGTAAATATGTACTATATCGTTATAGCTTATAGAGGAATCAGAAAGAGGCTCATAGGTAAATAACCTGAAATCAACACTATCTTCATAATGCTCATATTGTCTCATCAGATTTAAGCCGAAAGTAGTAGCAATCCATATTCTTCCTTTACTATCCTGAAAAACATTGCGAATATCATTAGCCGATAGATTACTATTGGATGTATTGAATCTGCGACATTTGAGTTGGGTGTTAGTTCTTTCTTCAACCAGATTCAATCCTCCCCCATAGGTGCCAATCCATATATTATTCCGATCGTCTTCGATAATAGAATAAATATTATTATTCGATAACGATTTGTTGTTGTGTTCACTATGCTGGTATAACCTGAATTTAATATTACGATAATCCGGTTTAAGATTTTGTAAAGGCTTCATACTTACCGCAATACCCCCACCTTTTGAGCCCAGCCATAAGTACCCCTCGCTATCCTGAACCATTGAATATATATTATAGCCCGGAAGATTGCTATTCTCTAGTGGTAATTCTCTCAGAACAGTGAGTTCTTTAAACGTACTATCGTAAACATATAAATTCCCCGATTTTGTAGCCGCCCAAACATTGTTATTCCTATCCTGAAAAACACAACGTATCACGTTATCAGCCATATTCTCTACATTGCTTTTAGGTATAATATGCTGAAAATACGAAATCCTTGGAACTGCCCTATTAACACCTCCGTTTATTTGACCTGTACCCAACCATAAAATTCCCGACTTATCCTGTGTTAAACAATGCACGAAGTTTGAACTTAAAGTAAAAGGATCATCCGGATTATTGCGATAGTACCTGAATTTTTCTGACAAACGATCAAATAAAGCCAGGCCGGCACCATGCATTCCTATCCACAAATTGTTATCTGAGTCTTCGAAAAAATATTGTCTTTCATCATCAACCAAAGGTTCGATATCGGAAGGTGTAAGCTGATAATAACGGGTATACCCTGCTTTAGGGTCGAGATAGGTAACTCCGAATTTTTCAGTATTGATCCAGACTTTATGAAATGCATCTTCATAAATACTTCTGATTGAATTGCCATTTAGTCGATACTTCGAAAGAGAAGAATTATTAAGATCGTAATTATATAATCCGTTAGAGGCAGTACCTATTATAAGATATTGCTGATTCACTACCTTTAATACAGTGATTTCGTTATTGTCGAGTGTCTTTAATGCATTCGGCAGCCCCTTAAAATTTCGTGTCTGACAGTTATACATCTGAATACCATGGGCTTTTGTGCCAAACCAGATAAGACTGTCTGTAGTGGTTGCCACGGTAAAATTCAACCCTATTAACAAATGTTGAAATCGTACTTGATTCGATCCCCGTACAGCATATTCAAGCATGTTAAGTCCCTGTTTTGTGCCTATCCATAATGTGTTGCAACGATCACTCAGAATAAAATGTATTTCATTATTGGTGATGGAACTTATACCGCGACTCAGATATTTGGTGACATCATAGTCGTTTTTTAATGAATCGTAGTTCAAATAGTAAAGCCCTGAATTGGAAGTACCAATCCAAATTTCTGTTTCATTTTCCTGGTAAAAAGTAGTGAAATGACTATTTTTTTCTTCTTCAGATTGATAGTAGAACGGAATTGTAGTGAATTCTTCCCTTGCCGGATGATACCAGTGAACATATCCATCGTATGTAAGTATCCAGATAAAATTAAGCGAATCTTCCCAAATCCGGCTAACCCTGTTATTGGTTAGCGTATTTAATTTTCCAGGTTCAGCTTTGAAGATTCGAAATGTATACCCGTCGTACCGATTCAAGCCATCGAAAGTACCCAGCCATATGAATCCTTTATTGTCGCAATATATACTTAATACTGAATTCTGCGACAATCCATCGCGTGAATTTAGATGCTCGAAACGCTCGATTTCATCGGCAAGAACCTGGGAATAACGTGGGAAAACCACTATGAATACAAGGAATAATCTCGACAACATCTTTAAAAAGCGTCGATCCAACAGTAAGGTATTATTTTGCCCAAGTCTATGCATCAGGGTATTAATGTACCAATTCTATTTATTATTCACTAAATTTAAAAGTAACTGAATGCATTTGTTATGTATTATTTATTTCATAACAATTGCCGACTAGAATGATAATAGATATTTGATTTTCTTTGTTCAATCCTCTGAACTCCAATACAAAATTCCGAATAATTATTGTAACAGTTAATGATTTATATCCCTAAAAATGACAATTTATCGCTATTCTATCCATATTTACTACTATATATTTGAAAATTTAAAACTTTAAGTCATTGATAAAGCATTTGAGTATAGTAATAAAGCGCGGTATAATTAAATATATTTGGCTAATTGGTCTATCCATATTATGCCTGCGTGCTTTTTCCAATACAGTGTTTGTTGGGATAAACGGAAACGATTCCTATCCGGGAACAATAGAAGAGCCTTTTGCCACGATTTCTCATGCTGTTTCGGTTATCAACGAAGGCGATACTATATATGTTCTTTCAGGACGATATATTCTTACCTCAACCATTCAAATAAGCTCATCGGTTAGTGGTTCGCCTGGTAATCTTTGTCATCTGTTTGCCTATCCTGGCGATACTGTAATTATCGATTTTTACCCACAAGCTTTTGGGAATCGCGGTATCAACCTGAGAGCCGACTACTGGTTCTTAAAAAACCTAACAGTTTGTAATGCCGGTGATAATGGTCTTTATATCCAAGGCAACCATAACCGCATTGAACAATGTGTATTTTACGGCAATGATGATACCGGCTTGCAAATAAGTGGGGGAGGTGCCTATAATATGGTTGTGAATTGCGATGCCTTTAACAATGTCGATCCTGACCATGAAGATGCCGATGGTTTTGCTGCAAAACTTGATATTGGTCCGGGTAACGAATTTCATAGTTGTCGCTCCTGGAATAATTCCGATGATGGCTGGGATTTATATGCAGCTGACGATTCAGTAGTTATTGCCAACTGCTGGACTTTTCGTAACGGTTATCTTCCCAACGAAAGTCTCAGCACAGGTAATGGAAATGGATTTAAATTAGGTGGAAACGATGTTCCTGGTAATCATCTGGTAAAAAATTGTATCGCCTTTAATAATCGGAAACATGGTTTTCATCAGAATAGTAATACCGGCGACATTACGATATATAATTCTCTTGGCTGGGGAAATGGGGAACGTAATTATAATTTCCTTCATGACACAGCAGGGCCTAATATCCTTGTAAATAATATTTCTTTTGATGGGGGTTCGAGTGATAGGTTCATAAATTGTAATGATACAACAAATAGCTGGCAAAGTATTCCTGCTGACTCAGACGATTTTCTAACGCTTCTTCTAAAAATGGCAAAAGATGCTCGTATGCCCGATGGAAGCCTGCCGGAAAATACTTTTGCCCGCCTTGCTATCGGGAGCAATCTTATCGATGCAGGCACCGATTTGGGTTTTACGTATACAGGCATAGCTCCTGATCTGGGTCCTTTCGAAACTCTAACTCCTGATGCCGATTATTCCTTAACAACATCAGTAAACGGAGAAGGAGGCATTTGGTTATCACCACCCGGCGGTACTTATGCAACCGATCAGGAAGTAATCTTAATTGCATGGCATGCTGATAATTATCTTTTTGATACATGGAGTGGCGATGTATCGGGCACTGATGATACAGTAAACGTAATAATGGATTCCGACAAATTGGTAACGGCTAACTTTATTCTTGAAAATGATATGAATAACGATAGTATCCGTATCGAAGCCGAGGATATGATTTTATCCGATTATATCTTTGAAAGGCTTACCGGCGCCTCAAACGGTAAAACGGTTAGACCCACAACAACATCGTTTGGAAGTGGAACTACAACATTTATAGGACAAGAATCCTATTACCGTATAGTAGTTCGGTATCTCGATAATGCCAATGGTGCCGCAACCTATCAGTTTTCAGTGAACAACAATATCATAAAAACATGGGAGGGTAATATAGCAACAATTACCAGTGAGTTTGTTGAGAAAACCATTATTAATGTGACACTTACTGAAGGCGATGTTGTTGAGATTGAATCGAAGCCTGGAGGATTGGAGTTTGGAAGAATTGACTGCATCGATTTGATAAAAAACGAATATATCGAGCCGGGATTGATCATAACAGAGAATACTCGAAATTTCAACCCCAACATTACGATCTATCCGAATCCGTTTAATGATTTACTTCTTATTAAGTTCGCCCTAGAAAAAACTTCTTCGTTGAAACTTGATATATTAAGTATCGATGGTAAACTAATAAGTACTCTAATTGAAGGTAAATACTTATTGGGCAGCTATAAGCTGGAATATATTACCGGAAATCTTAAACCAGGAATATACCTGATACGATTTATAACCCAAGAAAGCACTTCAATTAATAACGTAGTAAAATAATGACAATAATTTACTTAGTAAGAATTTCTTTATTAAATATTCTGCCATACAATAATGGCATTCTTGACACAGACTAAAATTTGTATCAAAAAGTTTTATACGCATCAGATAGTTTTGTTCATTGATCGGATTCTTGTAAAATTAAGTCAACTCTTGAGCTTTGATAGGATCTTATCGGACCCGTTTCAATCACCTATAGCAATTCCATAATCAAATCATTGATTTTTAATGTGAATAAAGAAAGAGAGATCACCTAAAACAATTTATCACCGGCTTTTCGGTAATTTGTCGACCTTTATTACAAGACAATCCTGCTAATATTGCTTGACTGATAATCCTGCTGGATCGTATGAAAACCCTATTACGAATATTAATTGTCCTTGTTTTAGTTTCAGTGGCTTGTCAATCGG
>CAYMQP010000010.1:835-28872 GCA_964392505.1 uncultured Bacteroidales bacterium | reverse complement strand
GACTTGTAGTACCAGTAGGGGCTATAGTAAGAAGCGCAATGTTCCGTCTACCATTTTTTACCATATCCCTATAGAAATCTTCATCTTCATTTCTAAGCCGCTGAATGAAAGGATTGTTATGTTCGAGATGTGAATCGTATATGGCAAATGAACCACGCTCTTTAGCAAGGTAAACGGAAGACCGATAGGCCTCAAGTGCAAGTGTTTTATGAACTTCAACCGAAAAATCCGTAGCATCTTCGGTTCCGTAACGTAAGCCGAGAGCTGCATGCATATCGCCTTCGGCCGTTATTCCAATACCGGTACGTCTGCCTTCTTCAGCCTTAATTCTGATGTTTTCCCACAGCTTCTTTTCAGCTCTTTTAATCTCAGGATCTTCTGGATCGTTATCTATTTTATTATGAATAGCATCTATTTTTTCCAGTTCGAGGTCGATAATATCATCCATCAAACGCTGTGCAATATGCACATGTTTTTTGAAAAGCTGGAAATTGAACTTGGCTTTGTCGGTAAAAGGATTATCGACGTAGTTGTAAAGGTTAATGGCTAGTAAGCGGCACGAGTCATAGGGACATAAGGGAATTTCCCCACAGGGATTTGTTGATACGGTTCTGTATCCCTGATCGGCATAACAATCGGGAACCGATTCAGATATAATGGTATCCCAGAAGAGTATGCCTGGTTCAGCCGATAGCCATGCATTATGTACAATTTTTTCCCAAAGTTTACGAGCATCAATTTCTTTGGTAAATATCGCATCCGGTGAATTCACAGGGAATCTCTGAGTATAAGTTGTATCTTTAATAACGGCTTTCATAAAATCATGATCGATGCGCACCGAAATGTTAGCTCCTGTAATTTTACCCGGTGTGAGTTTTGCATCGATAAAAGCTTCAGCATCGGGGTGCCTTATGGAAATACTCAGCATAAGAGCTCCACGGCGGCCATCCTGAGCAACCTCGCGGGTGGAATTTGAATACCGTTCCATAAAAGGAACCACACCGGTTGAAGTTAATGCACTATTGAGAACCGGACTTCCTTTTGGACGAATATGGGAAAGATCGTGACCTACTCCACCACGACGTTTCATTAACTGAACCTGCTCCTGATCGATTTTCATGATGGCTCCATATGAATCAGACGGACCTTCATTCCCTATTACGAAACAATTTGACAAGGAGGCTATTTGAAATTCATTGCCAATACCTGTCATGGGGCCGCCTTGCGGAACAATATATTTAAACTCCTTGAGTACTTCGTAAATCTCCTGTTCGCTTAATGGATTCTTGTATTTCAATTCAATTCGTGCCAATTCCCGGGCTATACGCTTATGCATATCATCGGGAGTTTTCTCATATAAATTACCAAACGAATCTTTGAGAGCATATTTATTAATCCAGACGGTTGCAGCCAATTCGTCTCCCTTAAAATATACAATCGAATTTTCCAAAGCTTCATTAAAGGAGTAAGTCTTTTTCGCAGTATCGTTTTTCACATTTATGTTTTCTGAATTTTGCTTTTTACCATCGGTTGAGGTCATTTCTTTCATTCTGGTTTCTTCGGACTGCATCGGCACTAGGTTTTAAAATGTTGAAATACTGAATTTTCAAAAAGTGAGAGAACTTTCTGGGTTGATATCGCAATTTATTAACACAATCATTCTTCTACAATCCTAGTTCAACTGTAATTTTTAACATTTCACCGAAGTTTTCAACTTTTATTATTAATGCTCTGAATAGCTGATATTTAGCATGTTCAGAGGATTTTTCGTTTAGAAAAATGTACAATAAATTCCAAGAAAATGCACCTTTTTTTTATACATCAAATATTAACAATTCAATATCGTAAATGCCTGTTTGTTATTAAAAAATATTTATTCCAACAAATAGATAATCCGATAATGCTATCGGTATCATGGTAGATGTATGACTATATCTTACTCATCCGGTACGCAGATTACACTTGCTAATTCGGTAATTACACAAGTAAATTCATGTATTGCTGAATTTATAATAGAGCTATCAGCATTAATAATGAAAAATCAGTACAAAGTTAGTAATATCAATGATTTACAGGTCGATATTCTTATATTAATTCATGGTAGTATCATTTGTAAGGAACAAACAAAATATCTATCTTCGACTTCCCAAAATATTAATTCCGAATGGTGGAACCGATCCTGGGTGATCGGAAAAGTTACCGCCAGTAACATAATAAGTATTTAGTATAAAATAAATTAAGCTTTTCTTTGAAATAGAAATTTTTTAGTTCATGCCCGGATGGCGGAATAGGTAGACGCGCTGGTCTCAAAAACCAGTGGGCTTTTGCCCTTGCCGGTTCGATTCCGGCTCCGGGTACAAATTAAAAAATTAGCAGGTAGAGGTTGTTTTAAATGTTTCAGTTTTAATAACTACAAAATCTTCAAGACTACAAGAATTTTCTTAGTATTTATATCAATTACATGCAGTTTTAAGGAAGCATCATCTTATTTAGCAATTTTTCAACACTATATGTTTTTCAAGTTCCTTGATTATTTTCTCTTGATTCAGTCATAGCTTATTATCATCATTCATTGATCACATTGTTAAACATCCCAATTCCTATCTCAACATATCTATTAAGTAGAGATATTCAATATTTTCATATCTTTATTACTATTGAAAAACTCACTGCTTCCCTTCATATATGATTCAACAAATTAAACCCATATCAATAAATTCAGTTTTATGAAAGTACGATATACCGGAATATTAATTCTGCTGTATATTTCAGTATATATCCTCCCTGTTAAATTATATAATCAACAATTACAATTTGATTTTAACTTTCAACCGGTTAAACTTCGCGATAGCGAATTATCGAGCAAAGAAGTTATGTGCCTGATGCAGGATTCGCGTGGATTCATTTGGATTGGTACAAAAGCAGGTGTGAATGTATTTGATGGATATACCTTTACCGTTTATAAACAAGACTCCAAAGATAGTCTCAGTCTGGGAGGCGATTATGTAAAATCCATTATTGAGGATAACCTAAATAATATCGTAATAAACACTAATAATACCGTTGATGTTTATCATCAGGAAACTGGTCAATTTTCGCATGTAAGTATAAAAAGAGGCGAATCGATAGAACGGAATAGCACTTTTGCAGTACATGCTTTTGAGACAGCCGATAAAACAATTTTTTTTACTTCTGAAGATGAACTTTATATATATAATCCAAAAACAGAAATAGCCACCGAACTTGTCGTATTAAAAAAAATAGGATTTGAAGCACGATATAAGGAATTCATCGATTATACTGAAGACCAGACAGGAACACTATGGATACCATTCGAGAAGCAGATTGCAGGGTATAATCATTCGAAGAAAAGCACCTATTACCTGGATTTTGAGAACGATACCAACTTTCGTGACGACCGGATTACCAATATCTATTCCTATAGTATAAATAAGCTCGGAATATTTTCAACTGATAATCATTTCATTTATGATATAACCACTGGCGAACTGTTAAATGAAATTTGTTATAACCTGCCCGCTAATGTTTCAGGATATAATGAATTACAAATGCTTAAAAAGGATGAAAACAATATCATATGGTTTACTAGCACAATAGAAAGCCGGCTGATATTATTCGATCCTGAAACATTTACTTTTTCAGATAAACTGATTACCAACGAGAAATTGCAAAGTTATGGCCAGATTCGAAGTATTTTTATGGATCATCAGAATATTTGGTGGATGGGAACTCCAAATGATGGTTTACTATATTCCTATTCCAATAATCTTAATCATTTTGAACATATACTTTCTTTAACAGATGGCCCTGTAACTATAAATCATGCCTCAGTACGTGCTATTACAAAAGCCATGGACGGGACTTTATGGATTGGTACCGATGGAGGAGGAATAGATGTCTTTGATCCTTACAGCAATTCAAAGAGGATTTATATGCATAATCCCGATGATTCAACAAGTATTGCCAGTAACTCCATTTTAACCATTTATATGGATTCTTACGGACGCATATTACTTGGTGGTTATAATACAGGTTTGGCTGTATATAATTTCGCTAATGATAACTTCAGGAATTTTCTACCCGATGAATCGGATCCCAACAGTCTTTCTCATCATGATGTTCGCAGTATCGCTGAAATTGCTGACGGACAGTATCTTGTTGCTTTAAATGGTGGTAACGGACTTGAATTATTTGATATTTATTCACAACAAATTATGCATTATAATTTTGATCCGAACATACCTGGAGGAGATATCGTATCGCATTGGTTGCTGGTTGTTTATAAAGATCCTGAGGGTGAAATCTGGTTAGGAGGTTATGGAGGTCTTGGTAAATTCAATCCCATTACCGGTTTGTCTGAGAATTATGGTTCCGACGAAAATGATACTACAACATTAAGCAATTCCTGGATTTATTGTATTCTGAGCGATTCTGACGGTACACTGTGGGTTGGTACATCATATGGCCTGAATAGATTTGATAAAAACACTAAGAAATTTACCCATTTTTTTGTAGAGGACGGATTACCTGATAATAATATCGCTGGCCTACTTGAGGATGATCAGAAAAATCTTTGGATTAGCACAAATAAAGGTATTGCACGTCTGAATCTTGAAACAATGGAATTCTCAAGTTACGATGCAGGCGATGGTCTTAAAGTAGAACAATTTATACAAGGCACATACTATAAAGATGAAAATGGGAATATGTACTTCGGAGGAAACGGAGGGCTTGTTTATTTCGATCCGGATAATTTTAAAAAGAATGAATATATACCACCTGTTTACTTCACTGATTTCCAGTTGTCCTATAAGTCAGTTGTACCGCTTAAAAAAGGATCGCCTTTGAAGAAACATATCGCATTTACCAATAAAATTGTACTGAACTACAAGCAAAATATGCTCACCTTCAACTATGTGGCACTCAACTTTATGAGCCCCCGGAAAAATCAGTACGAATGTATGATGGTTGGACTCGATGAAGATTGGCAAAAGGTTGGAACTCGGCGCGAAGCTACCTATACAAATTTAAGTCCCGGTCGCTATACATTTCGTGTAAGAGCTTCAAATAACGATGGTGTATGGAATGAAGAAGGGACCAAAGTGAATATAATCATTACTCCACCGTGGTGGAAAACCTGGTTATTCAGGATTATTATTCTTGGTATAATTGGTTATCTGATTTATGCAGTTATTAAAATACGAATAGATGCCACAAAACGGGATAAAATGATTCTTCAGAGTAAAATCGAAGAAGGTGAAAAGGCATTACAGAAACAACAAGATGAAATTGAACAACATAAAAGGGAAATTCTCGAAAAAGAAGAAATTGCCAGGGAGAATAACTGGTATAACAAGGGCATGACCGATCTGAGTGAAATAATCACCAAAAATAATAATCACCTGCCTATTATGGCTGGAAAACTTATGGCTGGTTTGGTCGAATATCTCGATGCAAGTATTGGAGCTTTATATTTGTTTGATGAAGATGAGAACAAGCAAAACCGATTTGAACTACTCGGAGGATACGCACTTTCTGGTGAGCGATTGAAAAAGTATTTTTCTGTTGAGGAAGGCTATCTTGGAGCTTGTTTTAAAGAAAAGAAAAAAATCATTGTCGATAATCTTCCTGAAGGTTATGCAGTATTAGGTTCCGGATTAGGGAAAATTAGCCTTTCGCACCTGATATTAATTCCATTATTACTTGAAGATAAGCTTAATGGCGTTATTGAACTGGCTTCATTAAATGAAATACCGGAATACAAAATAAAACTACTCGATAAGTTAGCGGAAATACTGGCATCATCTATTGAAATAGTTAAAGTTAACAGCCAGATGAAACAAATGGTTGAGCAGCTTAATTCGCAAACCGAGAAATTAAATGCACAAAAAGAAGAAATGTGCCAAAATCTGGAAGAAATGACAGCAACACAGGAGGAAATGGAAAGAGTAAGGAAAAAAGAAAAAAAACAGGAACAGACTTTGGTTGAAAAAAATAAAAAGTTAAGTGCCACCAAAGCAGAATTAAAAAGTTTAAAAAAGAACTATGCCAGTTTGTTGAAAAAGTATGAAAAATTGCAAAAAGACTGATTATATAATAAAAAGTCTCTTTTTATATACATCTACCATATCGTATTATTTTCTGAGGATATTCCATTATCTTTGATGCCTGATAACTTAATAGTTATAAAAGTTGTATTACAGTAAATGAATAAATATGACATATTGAGACCTTATGGTAAAAGACAGGATCAATTCGACCGCAGGTATTTGGAAATGGCGCGCACATGGGCAAAAAATTCATACTGTAAACGACTACAGGTAGGAGCTTTAATTGTAAAGGATCGGATGATAATTTCGGATGGTTATAACGGTACTCCTGAAGGATTTGAGAACGTGTGCGAAGATGACAATAACAAAACCAAACCATACGTATTGCATGCCGAAGCAAATGCAATTACCAAAGTAGCCAAAAGTAATAATAGCAGCGATGGCGCAACGCTTTATATTACAACTTCTCCATGTATGGAATGTGCTAAGTTGATCATTCAATCAGGAATTCGAAGGGTTGTCTTTTGCGACAATTACCGATCCGAAGATGGAATCAAATTGTTGAAAAGAGCCAATATTGAAGTATTATTTATCGAAATGGAATCATGACAAAATATAAAAACACAACACGTATAATTATTACTCCTGCTTTGTTTGCATTGGCTATTATCGCAGGTATTATGATTGGTAGATATTATAAAACATTGCATCGCGATAATATGTTTTATATTTACCCCCGTGCCGATAAATTAACCAATGTAACCAATTATATTACTCAGGAGTATGTCGATCCGATCGATAAAGATGCACTGGTTGAGAAAACCATACCTAAAATATTAGCTGAGCTCGATCCCCATTCTCAATATTTACCCGCAAGTGAACTGGAAAGCGTGAGTGAGCCTCTCGAAGGTAATTTTAGTGGTATAGGAGTGCAGTTCAATATGCTGAACGATACGCTGGTGATTATTAAGACAATTGCAAACGGTCCGTCGGAGAAAATGGGAATCCTTGCTGGCGATCGGATTCTGGTAGTTGATGGCGATACTGTTGCAGGAAAGAATATTCCCAGCGATTCTATTGTTAAAAAATTAAAAGGTCCCAAGGGTACTCAAGTAAGGGTAGGTATACTTCGTTATCAGATTCCCGATCTTCTATATTTCGATATTACACGCGACAATATTCCGCTTTATAGCATGGATATTGCTTATATGATACGTCCGGGAGTTGGATATATACGTTTAAACAATTTTTCACGAACCACATTTGAGGAATTTTCGGAAGGAGCTATCAAGCTTTTCGGACAGGGTATGCAAAGTATGATCCTCGACTTGCGAAGTAATGGAGGCGGATATCTCGATCCAGCTGTTCGCATCGCTGATCAGTTTCTCGACGGTGGGCAGCTTATTGTATATACCCAAGGAAATGCTCGTCCGCGTCAGGAATATCGTGCATCGAAAGGTGGAATTTGTAAGGATATTAATGTTATTGTTCTCATCGACGAGGGAAGTGCTTCGGCGAGTGAGATACTGGCCGGAGCTTTGCAGGATAACGATCGCGGTACTATCGTCGGTCGCCGTTCGTTTGGTAAGGGATTGGTTCAGGAACAAAACGTATTCTCCGATGGCTCTGCAATACGGTTGACAATTGCCCGTTATTATACTCCAACAGGACGCTGTATTCAGAAACCTTATGAGAATGGCCATGATGAAGATTATTACCGCGAACTTACCGACAGGTATCTGCACGGTGAATTTTCCGAAGCGGATAGTATTCATTTCAACGATTCATTAAAATATATCACTCCTGGAGGTAGGATTGTATATGGTGGGGGCGGAATTATGCCGGATGTATTTATACCTATCGACACCAATGGAGTAACTAATTATCTGGTAAATGTCCGCAACCGGGGATTGGTATACCGTTATGCCCTTCAGTTTACTGAGCAAAATAGAAAAGAGCTGGAAAAGACAACCAATCTCCAGGAAATCAATTCATATCTCGATAAGAATAAAGCCTTCGAGCAGTTTATCAGTTATGCAGCCCAGAATAATGTGCCGTCCAATAAGAAGGAGATTGCTATTTCGAAAGAAGTATTAAAAACCCAGCTTTATGCCTATATTATCCGTAATATTTTCGATAATCAAGGTTACTATCCGGCTATTGAAAAAATAGATAATACACTGCTTAAGGCTATTGAGCTTATTTCCGATAAGAAAATATATGCCAGTGAATAATCATCTGTAAAAATTCCTTTCAACTATTTCGTATTTTCTAGCTCATCAATTTCATGGTTTTAATATCCGGGAGTTTAATTCTTTTTGTTTAAGAAGCGATTTTCCATTACTTTTGCGGCTTTGTAATTACTTTCATATTAATAATTTATGGCTCAAGAAGATATTTTTAAAATAATTATCGCTCACTGTAAAGAATATGGATTTATTTTCCCCTCGAGTGAAATATACGACGGGTTAAGCGCTGTTTATGATTATGGACAAAACGGCGTTGAGTTAAAAAATAATATTAGACAATATTGGTGGGATGCCATGACAAAACTCAACGAAAACATTGTCGGTATCGATGCCGCCATATTCATGCATCCCCGAACCTGGGAAGCTTCAGGCCATGTTAGTGCTTTTAACGATCCTCTTATCGATAATAAAGACTCCAAAAAACGGTATCGTGCCGATATGTTAATCGAAGAATACATCGAAAAACTAGAAGTCAAAATTCAGAAGGAAATTGAAAAAGCTGCAATACGATTTGGAGACTCGTTCGACGAACAAAAATTCCGGGAAACAAATCCAAGAGTTAAGGTAAACCAGGCTAAAATTAACGAAACGAAATCGCGTTATATCAAGGCACTAGATAAAAATGATCTTCAGGAAATAAAACAAATTATTGAAGATGCTGGAATTGTCTGCCCTGTTTCCGGTAGTAAAAACTGGACTGAAGTACGCCAATTCAACCTGATGTTCAGTACACAACTTGGCTCGGTTACAGAGGAAGCGAATACCATATATCTTCGCCCGGAAACTGCCCAGGGAATTTTCGTGAATTATCTCAATGTTCAAAAAACCGGACGCATGAAAATCCCGTTTGGTATTGCACAGGTTGGTAAAGCTTTTCGTAACGAAATTGTTGCCCGCCAGTTTATCTTTCGAATGCGGGAATTCGAGCAAATGGAAATGCAATATTTCATTCAACCGGGTACAGAAATGGAATGGTATAATTACTGGAAAGAGAAACGAATGAAATGGCATAAGTCTCTGGGAATGGGCGATGAAAAATATCGTTTTCACGATCATGATAAACTGGCGCATTATGCCAATGCTGCAGCCGATATCGAATTTCAATTCCCTATAGGATTTCGCGAAGTTGAAGGTATTCATTCGCGCACTGATTTCGATTTGGGTAATCATGAAAAATTCTCAGGCAAAAAAATCCAGTATTTCGACAGCGAAACCAATAAAAACTTTATCCCATATGTAGTTGAAACATCCATTGGCCTCGACCGCATGTTCCTTTCTGTTGTTTCTAACGCCTATACCGAAGAAACCGTCGAAGAAACAGGTGAACCGAGGATTGTGATGAAAATACCTGACGTGCTTGCTCCTATAAAACTTGCTGTTTTCCCATTACTTAAAAAGGACGGATTACCTGAAAAGGCACGGGAAATTATGGATAAGCTTAAGTTGGATTTTAACTGCCAATATGAAGAAAAAGATACCATTGGCAGGCGCTATCGCCGCCAGGATGCTATAGGCACTCCTTTTTGCATAACCGTCGATCATCAGACAAAAGAAGATAATACAGTAACCATTCGTTTTCGCGATACGATGAAACAGGAAAGAGTTCCTGTTGAGCAATTAGATAGTATTATGACCGAAAAGGTAAATCTTAAAACGCTATTGAAAAAGCTCTAATTACGTTTAAGTGAACAAAAACGGTCAACAAAATAAAAATAGGAAGGTCATTATTATTACCTACTATTGGCCGCCTAGCGGAGGATCACCAGTATTGCGATGGCTGAAATTTGTAAAATATTTACACGAATTTAATTGGGATGCTACAATTTATACTCCCAAAAATCCTGAACCACAAGCAATAGATGAAACACTGCTGAAGGAAGTGCCTGAAAATGTTACCCTGTTAAAAAAGAAAATCAGGGAACCGTATTTTCTATTTAAAAAACTTCTCGGCAAACCCAAAGGAAAAAGTCTTGCCACGGCATTCATTTCCGATAACAATAAAAAAAGTTGGTTAAACGAATTATCGGTTTGGATTCGTGGGAATTTTTTTATCCCCGATGCACGAAAATTCTGGATTAAACCTTCCGTCCGATATCTCACGAAATATCTAAATGAGAATCCTCATGATGTCATTGTTTCAACCGGCCCGCCGCATAGTATGCATCTGATTGCCCAAAAAGTAAAAAATAAAATCGGTATTGCCTGGCTAGCCGATTTCCGTGATCCCTGGACAAGGATCGATTATTACAATCAGCTAAAACTCACAAGGTTTGCCGATCTGAAACATCGCCAACTCGAACAGAAAGTACTTAGCGAAGCTGATGTCATTATCACTGTGAGCCCTACTATGTCTTCTGAATTCCAGTCTGTTACAGATACTCCTGTGCATACCATTACAAATGGATTCGATTTTCTTCCTGAATTAAATCCAGAAGATATACCAAGCGATAACTTCACACTTATGCATGCAGGTTCGATGCCTGAAAGCCGAAATCCTGAAATACTATGGAAAGTACTTGCTGATATGGTTACTGATATACCCGAGTTGGAACGAAAACTGAAAATAGAATTAATAGGTCGTGTAGACCACGCTATCATCCGTTCAATTAAAAACCATGGACTTGAAAAAAAACTGAAGACAATCGAACATTTGCCAAACGAAGAGGTTATAAGGCAAATGAGCAGGGCATCAGTACTCTTGCTTGTTATTAACAGAACGGAAAATGCACCCGGTATCCTTACCAGCAAAATATTTGAGTATTTTTCTGCCAAACGTCCTGTTCTAGCATTCGGCCCTGTAGATGGTGATGCAGGTAAGCTTGTGAGGACCGTTAATGCCGGAGAAATACTCGATTATAATGATTTAGAAGGCACTCGCAAGTATCTCACAGAATCATTCAATAATTTTTTAAAAGGAAAATTATCTGTCGATACACGCAATATTGTAACTTATTCGCGCAAAAATCTAACTGCTTCATTAGCACGATTACTCAATGAATTAGTGCCTTAGTAATATTTCTCATACAGGAAAACAAAGATCTACCCTACTCGCAATAATTGCAGGAAAACATAGATTAGGAATTATTAAATGAAATTGACCTGTGAGTATTGTTCGAATTTAGTAATACATATATGTACTTTATATCTCGGATTAAACCACAGACATTATTATTTCTTACACTGAAAAAACTAATACGTATATCAATCCTTTTTGAAAAACAGTTGCAAATAATAATTTAGCAATGGTTTATTTATTCTTTTTACTCATATAAGCTTAATGATTATTATTATTCCCCATCGGAAACTTAGTGTAAATGAAATACAACAACTAAAGCGTTTAAATCGTGATGAAGAATGCAGGGTTTTAAAGGATTATGTGGCTAACCTTAATTCATCGTTGCAAATACAAACTACCGGATCTGTATTAAGTGAAGGCGAAAAGTCCAAAATTAATTATCAGATCATGGATTATATTGTCGGTTTTGGCGATAAAACAATTAATGGACAAACAGTAAAAAATATATTGAAAATCGAATCGGCAAGTTTCTGGCACTATTATAAATTCAATATCTATTATCAACTCAGAAATTTTATTTATGATTTGACTGAGATTAAATTACTTGCTGAACAAAATCATAAACTAATACTGTTTACCGATAATATAATTTATTCCAATAAGCGTATTTCATCGTTTTTACCATCACAGGTTGAAATTAAATATAAAACCAGGCGTTTAAAAAAGAGCTACCTTTCCATGTTTAAATATCTTGTTTTCCTTTTCCTGCGATTTATTTTTAGTGGAAATAAGAATATTCTTAAAGGGAAACACATTATACTCGATACTGCAGTAGTGTCTGAAATTATTTCATGTAAGGATCTTAAACCTATTAATGGTAATTACATTTTAGAATACTTATTTGAAAAGCTAAACAGGAATTATCTAATTCTGCGTGAAAATCCTGTTCCAGACCTTTTCAAAAACAATTTCCGGTTTACTCTCAACGATTTCCGAAAAAAACATATAGCATATACATTCTTCGGTGAAAAAATCTGGTTGAAATACTTTTTTTCACTCAAAATAAAGAAAGAACTGAAAAAAGGTAAGCAATTAATAAAACAAGGCTATTCACTAATTTCGAAAAATGCATCCACGCTCAATGAAATAGTTATCGCTAAAATTCTAGAAGGTTTTCAGGGATCTTTAAAAGTATTTCTGTTTAAGTACCTGGCCTATAAAAAAGTATTTCGCAACAATCAAATTAAGTCCATCTCAGGGGTTGATGAAAACAGCCCTTTTGTGAAATGTATTCTCGATGCAGCAAAACATTTGAATATTCCAACCATTGGCATACAACATGGTTTAATCCATAAACTTCACCCTGCTTATATTTATTCAAAATCCGATGTGGCCGATAATATACTATGCGATCACACCCTGGTATGGGGGAACAATCCTAAACGTTTTCTTATAGAGCACGGAAATTATGATGCACTCTCAGTGCATGTTGTGGGACAACCCAGATCAGATATTATTCCACAACTGCTTAAGAATATTCCGACAAGAATAAAGCCGCCCTATATCGATAATAGGAAAACAATTCTTTTTGCCAGCCAGCCACAACGCGATGCAAAATTACGTTACCAGGCAGCATTCGATATTTTCTCCGTTGTAAAGAATCTTGTCGATACTCAAGTAGTGGTTAAACTGCATCCCGGTGAAAAAAATGCTAGGATATATTACCATAATATTGCTAAATCGGCTGGCTGTCAAAATTACATCGTCGCTCCGGATACGGACCTTTATCTAATGCTTGCTCTAAGCCATATTGTTATAACATGTTTCTCAACTGTTGGTGCCGAGGCTGTTTACTTTAACAAACCCTTAATAATAATAGATCCACTCCGTCAGGATATTCAGAAATACCACGCATTGGGTATTGCCCATCAGGCAACCGATCAAAAAAGCTTAGATATGCTTATTAAAAACATTCTAAACGATAAACTGCATATTAATAAGGCTGCATATAATAAATTTATTTTGGACTATGCATTTAAAATTGATGGGCAAACTAATGAACGGATTAAGACATTTATCGAACAGTTCTAATTGCCCGAAATCTTTTCTTCATAAAGTTGTAATGCGGTTTGCAGCAGGTTGTTTTCTATAAGAATACGTTCTACAAATTCTCTAAAAACACCATCTCCTCCATCTTTATTCATTACCCATGTTACCTGGTTGGCAACATATTCAGGAGCATCGGCAGGTACGGCTGATAATCCAACTTCTCTTAATAATGGGATGTCATTAATATCGTTTCCTATAAATGCCACATCATTTAACGAAATATTAAGTTGTTTACATAGTTCTGAAGCAGTTTTTAATTTGTTTTTTACACCTAAGTATACATGTTTAACTTTCAGCTTAGTTGCCCTTCTTTCTATTATCGGTGTATTTTCACCGGTAAGTACTGCAATTGGTATATTTAATAAATGTAGAAATACAACTCCAGCACTATCGTAAGTATTGAATTTTTTTAATTCAATATTGCTCTCATTATAATACATGCCACCATCAGTCCAAACCCCATCAATATCTGTAATAACTAATTTTGGTTTCATTCTTCAAGCATATCTGGATAAATAATTTCATTTTTTGGAAGGTCGATGTTAAGTTTTTTACCTACAACTTTTGAATGTTCACTCCATTTAAAGCCATCGCCAGGACTTAACATATGTAAATCTTTTTCGGTAATAATATCACCTTTCTTCATATCGTGCGCCGATGCAATCGAACGTTCCAGCTTTTGCTGGGTTGCCTTCACTGCATCGCTAATAAAAAATGATTTTTCTCCCATGGCCATTTCAACATTACGAATATCCCGTACCATACGGTAAATTCCGTCGGTACCAAGCGAGATTTTATGATCAGTTCCCTTCATATTACGATTGAGGGTGATGTGTTTCTCTATCATCTTGGCTCCTAAAGCAACCGCAACAACCGGTATCACAATTCCTATCGAATGATCGGAGTAACCGATTTTATATTCGGGGTATTTTTTAAGTAGATAAGGTATCGTATTTAAATTAATATTCTGGTACTCCGACGGGTACTGGCTTAAACAATGCAAAATAGATATTTCGGAATGATATTTTAAAATAACATCCAATGCAGTATTGAGTTCTTTTTCTCCAGCCATACCAGTTGAGAGTATTATTGGAATTTTAGTTTCGGCCAGTGCTTCTAATAAGGGTAGATTGGTCAAATCACGTGAAGCAACTTTTAGCTTATCAGGTTGAAAGTATTTAAATAACGATAAGCATCCCTTTGCACAGAGCGTTTCAATCATATCGAAACCTTTGCTTTTAGCATATTGATAAATATTGAAATGTTCCTCATTTGAAAGTTCGAGGAAAGCCCTGTGTTCACCGTATGTTTTTCCAAAAGAATTGGGACCCGTGTAAGGTCTCATCATTTGCGAATGCGATAATTCTTCATTTAAATCGCGCTTAGTGAGCTTAATCGCATTGAAACCTTGCAATTGTTTGTTGAAAAGTTTATCGGTAACCGGCTCAGAGAGGTAATCGATAATTTTTTTAGCTATCTCAACCGACCCGTTGTGGTTTTGTCCTATTTCGCCAATGAGATATGTTGATTCCATCTACTACTTTTTATTATCGGCTATATGTTGCTTCATCTTTTCCAGATATTCGGTATGTTGGTCGAGATACCAAATAACATCGATAATTTCAAATTTAGGATTTATTTGGCTAAGAGCACTGAAAATTTCAGTTGCCAATTTAAAATCTTCGGCCGTATCAATAGTAAGCCTGATATCATTTCGAGAAGCGATATTTTCCGGAACATCAATCCAGCGAATAACGAATTTACTGGGATGTTCATATATATAATTGGTTACATGTTCTTTATAAATTTTATCTTTCGTTAGTTTTTCTATTTTTTTTAAGGCATCTGTTTTAACTGCTTCAGCATAAAATCCAAAATGGGTTTTAATTGAAGGAGTACCACTTAAACTGAAACTAATATAATCGCAAGGTTTTGAACTAAATTCCTGAACCAGTTTTACTAAAGAATTCTGATCGACAAAAGGATTATCAGAACAAAATCTTATAATATTACAAACTCCAAATTTTTCTGCACAGGCAATAAACCTATTTAAAACATCATCTTCGGAACCTCTGAAAAAATATACTTCCTCATTTTTGGCAATATCTATAATCGGATCATCTTGTTTGCTTGTTGTTGTGGCTATTATTATGGGAATCTTGGCAGTTGATTTAATTCTTTTTATCTGAATAGTCAATAATGATTCCCCTTTATAAAAAGGCTTTATCACCTTGTTGGGAAAACGTTGCGATCCGGTTCTGGCTTGGATAATTATGGCAAAATCATATTCACTTATTTGATTCGTACTCATTTTCTTCTAGTTAGATTTTTGATTAACTGTTATAATTATTCCTCCAGGAGTAATAACTTGAGTTGATATCAGGATAACTTGTAAAATCTTGGATACTACCTCGAAAGGTAACAATAGAATGATCAATATCCTCAAAATAAAGGATTTATAAGAATTATACTTCCTTACATTGAAGAACATCTCAGTTAATGAATATTTGAAAAGTGGTATCCGATAGTAAGAAATTGCTAATTCTTTTTCATTAAAACCTGCCTGCTTTGCTATGATTTTCATACTTTCTTTTGAAAATGAATACAGGTGCCGAGGTGGATCGCAGTGCCAAAATCGTATGAAATATGCTTTTATAGCTATTAGTGGAGAGTTATACTTCATCGCTCTTAAAAAATATCCTTTAATGGAAATTAGGGGATAAAACCATACTTCTGTATTTGCTGCATGAGGTGTTTTAACTACCAACTTCCCATTTACTTCTAAAACATTTTTCAAATCAGCGAGGTATTTTACCGGATCTTTTACATGTTCAATTACATTGTCGGAGAAAATATAGTTAAAACGATATTTTGTATTCTTTATATCGTTAACAACAAAATCGTCGAGAAGCCCATAGGTTTCTTTAACATAGGTTGTAGCTTTTTTATCCAGATCGTGGTAGTATACTCTAAGATTTAATTCTTTAGCAGCCTGGTAGGCAATACCAGTACCACCTCCGTAATCAAGAAATTTTAGATTTGACTTAGTGCCATCAAACTGAAATAAGCGCTTTAATTCATTTTTTTTTCTATTAATATATTTGCGGCCTTCAATTCTATTAGAAATATTATATAAAAAGCCCTGGTAATATTCTTCAAGAACTTCATCATCTGGCAATGGATATGAAAAGATTACCTTGCAGTGTTTACACCTGAAAATAGAAAAATCGCCCCAATTCAGTAATTTAATTACCTGATTGGCATTGCATATAATACATATACTCATTCGCAAAGGCATTATTTTAAAATACCAAAAATAGAGTTTAGTTATTAAAGTTTAAACCCGGAACAGATTATTGCAAAATAGATGTTTAAAATTGAATGATTTTTAAGAAGTGCAGCATATAATATTATTTTTGTGCGAGTTTTAATAAAACCATAGCTAAATGGAGTTTATTGTTTCCAACGAAAAGTTTGAAGGGGCAGATGATTACTATGGATTATATTATTCCGGCGATGTTGAATTTAATAATAATAAGCTTGAGATTCTTGATGGTGAAATAGTTAAAACTCTTAATTACAACGATATACTTGAGAACACTGAAGAATCAAAATTTGCAGGTTTTTATAATATATTGAGCTTTGATCCTCTTTTAAAAACAATAATTATCCGAAATGATGAACTAAGCACGCTCACATTATTTTATTATTATAAAAACAATCATCTTATCATATCGAATAATATCTGGTTAATAATTACAAACATTGAAGAAAAGAATATCAACCTGAATATACCGGTAATAAAGTCGTTTCTTCAATTAGTAAGAATTCCTGATGAGCAGGGTACATTTTTTAAAAATATTTTTCAACTCCCAGCAGCAAGCATTTTTAAGTACAACTTGAAAAATAATAAAATTGAAATCTCGAATTATTGGAGTTTAGTACAAACTCCAGATAATCGATTATCTCTCGATGATGCTGTTTACATGCTGGATCAGGATTTGAAAAAACTTTTTAGTTATGTAAAAAATAAATACCCTGGCAAAACCTTTGGCTTTGGCAACAGTGGAGGACTCGACTCAAGATTGGCACCTATTTATGCTATTGAAGCAAGTGTTCCGGTTGTTGGTTTTATTGTTGGAAATGCTAAGCCACGTGGTTTATTCTATTCAACTTCGCATAAAAATGCCATGGCAATAGCCAAAGAGTTGAAATTCGACCATCACAATATCAGTTATAAGGTAAACGATTTTGAAAACCGCTTACTGCTTGATATCCGAAATAACCCGTTAAGTAACAATCAGATATTTAAAAATCCATATAAAGATTTACCTGCTTTCGATTATATGTTTTGTGGAGGAAACGGATTTATTGTCAGTAACGACAGTAATAAATGGAAAGCTTTCAGTAAACTGAAAAATCAGAATGAGAAAATAGAATACCTTATTGGCTATATCAACAAAATGCGTTTTTCTACAAAAAAAGAAAAACTACACCAACTAATATTAAAGAAAGCAAATCCTGGAAAATCATATTTCTACAATAATATTATCAGGGAACACGAAGATTATATAAGGCAATTCTATATCGAATTCTATAATAAAAACAAAGAAAAAGATAATATCAGCCTCATCCGATCATTTCATCAAAGTATTGGTAACAGGCACTCTCCAAGTGGAGGATTCGAATCCATCAACAGGTTGAAAAAGTCGTTCTATTTATATTTTCCTTGGGCTTTGCAAAATTCACTTAATTGGCCCGAAAACTTTTTTTACGACCGAAAGATTCTGAAAAACCTACTTTTGATGAAAAATAAAAAGCTAGCGAAAATACCCGATCAGGAGTCGAAGTTGATAACAGGCAGTAATAAATACATCGATTTGATATCTACTTTTGTGCGACTACGAGGATTAGAATACAGGAAATGGGGAAATAGTCTAGTAATCAAAAAAGAGATGAAGAAAATTCTTTATCGAAAAAACCCAATGTTTAATGAGTTGTTTAAAGAACTCCCAAATATTCCCATATTATTTGAATTACATATAAATATCCTATTCGATTTATTGAAGGTTAAAAAAATACTGGATATTATTTATAACAGGGAATTTGAATTTATTACAAATAAATCATTTGAAATCCAATGAAGAAAGCCAAAACCATTGGAATAATCGGAGGCGTTGGTCCGTATGCCGGTTTAGATCTTTGCCGAAAGATTATGGACAATACAATAGCCAAAACAGATTATGATCACCTACCATTAGTTTTACTCTCGGACCCGTTACTGGTTCCTAATCGAACTGAATATATAACAGGAAAGAGTAATATAAATCCAGCTTATGGAATAATTGATGGCTTTAAAAAACTAAAGAAATCCGGCGCGGAAGTAGTTGCTATTGCTTGCAATGCAGCGCATTCACGACAAATATTCGACATAGTAACCGACTGGAACAATAAAGAAGGAAACCTGACAATCGTTAGTATTATTGATGAAACTGTATCAGCATTAAAACGCAGTAAAAGAATTCACAGTGTTGCTATGCTATCCGTTACAGGAACTTATCATTCCAAGGTGTATGAAAATGCATTATCCGATGCACAATTTAGTGTTACAGATTTAAGCAGTTCTTTAAAGAAAAAGGTTCACGATCTTATCTGGTCATCACAATATGGAATAAAAGCTTTCTCAGATCCTGTAAAACCTGAGGTGAAGATTGAATTTGAAAATATTATAAACGAACTTTCGAGAAAAAAAATAGATGCGGTTGTGCTGGCATGTACCGAAATTCCGTTGGCTGTCGATACATCAAAAAAATACCAATCGCTGATAATTGATCCTACTAATATACTTGCCAGGGCTTTGATACGGGAATCAAATCCCGAAAAATTACTCAATCCCGATCAGATTTTTTAAATAAACCCAGAATCAACTTCCAAATGCTGGTAATCACACCCTGAAGTTCGTCGGAAGGTTTCAGGATAAGCAATCCCAACAGATATACAATCGACATTAAAGCTGATCGAATGGCAAGATCAACAATCAACGAATCTAATTCAGGAAGTAAATAGGCTGGTATATATGCCAGAAATCCCAAAATGGTAATATGCACTATTTGCTTTGTGTAGGGTTGTAGCTTAAAACGAAACAGTATATACAAGAATTTTGTAACTGTAATAGAAAGTCTGGTTAGTAATACAGCTATTGCTGCTCCGGTTATACCCCAAATTGGAATCAGTAATATATTTGATACAATTAAAACAACGATTGAACCGGCACGGGCATAAGTTAAAAAAGGATAATACCTTGAGGTCTGAATAATCATACCGCTTGTTCCTGAAAGCATTTCGATTACGTTAGCAAGCGAAACAAAAAGTATAACATATCGTCCACCGGCATATTCTGATGGCAATATCTTAAAAATATTATCGATATTTCCCCATATACCTATAAACAATAGCACGGCAATTATATATTGCGTAAGACAACTTTTTTGATATACTTCCGATATTGTTATTATATTCTTTTTCTTCCATGCTTCCGCCAATACTGCCGATGAAATTTTGATAACCGCCCTGGCCGGCATAAGAATTAGAGTCCCAAAGAAAAATGAAATTGAATAAATTCCTGCAAAGCTGAGGTTTAAAAACGAACTTACAATATATTTATCGACATTACTTATTGCTATACCTCCAACCCCCGACAAAATTCCAAAAAACGCCACTCCCACAATTTGTTTGGTTAAAGTGTTATCGATAAAACTTAATTTCGGTTTTAACGAAAACTCACCCTGTCTGATAAGATAAACTGTAAGTGCAAACGTTGGATAACATAATGTAGCAATATATATTAACATGAAAACATCGAAATTATATATATGAAAATACAAGAATAGAAGATTGCCAAGCGTAAATAATCTGAAAACAACCTCCTTATAAAAAGTGCCTAAGGTGGAGTTAAACAGTACTTTACAATAATTATCGAATATGGTGTAGTAGATTGTAAAAAAAATAAGTGGATAGTGATAATTGATATACCCCGATAGCAGATTCGATTTACTTGCATTTTGTTGGATAATGGTATCCTCGAGAAAATAAAAAACAATACATACCAGAAGGGAACCGACCAGAGCAACCATAATGGCAATAAAAAGAAAACCATGATGCTTATTTTCCTTATCCCTAAAATAACTGAATAACCGGGTGGTTACATTATTGAAACCAAGACTTCCGAATTGAGCAAATATGGTCGAAATAGCAATAATAAGGTTTACTAATCCGATTTGCTCCGGGTCAAGAATTCGGGGAAAAAGAAGTATAACATTAATAAACCCCAGGATTACTCCAAAGTATGAGTAAGCGGTACCTTTTATCGACTGTTGTTTTATTACCCCCATTTGCTCGAACCATTCGGCAATAAAAGTATATATTTGTTTCCAAATTTTAATGCCCCAAAAATTTACCTTGTAATGAAACTCAATAACTGGAAAGAAAACCTAAGTTCCATATTGGTTGCAATAATTATATTTCTTATTATTTCAATCGCCTATTTCTATCCTATTCTCGAGGGTAAGACCTTACAGCAAACCGATTTAGTACAACACAAAGGTATGTCGAAAGAGTTGATGGACTATCGTGCGGAAACCGGTAAAGAAGCCCTTTGGACCAACAGCACTTTTAGTGGTATGCCAGGTTATTTGATTTCGACCAAGTTCAAATCTAATTTTCTAAGAATATTCCATAAGATTTTTACTCTTAATAACTGGAGTCCAATCTGTTATATTTTTTTATACCTGCTAGGTTTTTATTTTGCTTTGCTTGTATTTGGTGTGAATAAATGGCTTAGTATAGTAGGTGCTATTGCATATGCATTTTCTACGTATTTTTTCAATATTATTGAAGCCGGACATATTTCCAAGGTAATTGCGCTTGGGTACATGCCTCCAATTATTGCTGGCGTGCATCTTACCTTCAAAGGAAAATACACTTGGGGTGCAGTTTTATTTGGAATTTTTCTTTCGTTACAATTGCTTGTAACACATCTTCAAATTACCTATTACACCCTGCTTATAATCTTGGCCTACAGCATTTTCGAATTTGTAAATGTGATTCGTGAGAACCGTTACAAACAGTTTTTTATTGCCATTGCATTTCTTATTCCGGCAGCCCTTCTTGCAGTTGGTTCCAATGCTGGCAATATACTTACTACCTACGAATATGGCAAATATTCAACCCGAAGTGAATCGGAACTTACCATTAATAAAGAAAATAAAACCACCGGCCTTGATAAAGATTATATTCTGGGCTGGAGCCTGGGTATTAATGAAACTCTGGTTTTACTGATACCGAATGCTTCAGGTGGGGCTACTTATAGCCCACTCCCCGAAAGCTCCAAAACTTATAAGTTGCTGGAGAAAATTCAGGGTGCTGCTAATGCCAGAAAATCAATCAAACTGATGCCTACCTATTGGGGACCACAATTACATACATCGCCTGTTTATATTGGAGCTATAGTAATATTTCTTTTTATTTTAGGGCTGTTTATTGTACCTGGTAAAATAAAATGGTGGTTGTTTACAATTACCATTCTGTCAATTGCCCTGGCCTGGGGAAAACATTTTATGTGGTTATCGGAATTGTTTATTAACTATTTTCCGGGATACGACAAGTTTCGTGCAGTAACAATGACTCTAGTAATCGCTGAATTTGCAGTTCCCCTTTTGGGTATACTGGCTCTCCAAAAGGTTTTTTCCAACGATTTAAAACAAAAAGACTTGCTAAAAAATATATTGAAAGCATTTTATATTACCGGTGGCATTTGCCTGTTCTTCCTATTATTTGCACCGGTATTCTTCAATTTTAGTTCACCCAACGATGAACGCTATATTGCCCAAGGTGCAACCGAATTTGTAAATGCACTGAAGAGCGACCGGCTAGCAATGTTGCGAAAAGATGCTTTTCGTTCAATTGTTTTTATTGCATTATGTACAGGTGTACTTTACTTATATTTAAAAAATAACGTCAATAGGGTACAAGCAGTAATTACCATCGGTATTCTTATTTTAATTGATTTATGGTCTGTAAATAAGCGGGTTCTAAACGAAGATGATTTTGTTAATAAAAGAGCATCCAAAAATCCTATAACACAATCTACGGCAGACAAGTATATCCTTCGTGATCCCGATTTGAGTTATCGGGTGTTAAATCTTACAGTTAATCCATTTACGGATGCAACAACTTCGTATTATCACAAATCTCTTGGTGGTTATCACGGAGCTAAAATACTCCGCTACCAGGAACTACTCGACTATGTCTTGCTTGATGAAATGCAACAGGTAATTGAAGCCCTACAAACCGGCAGCATGGTACGTACCGATAGTGCTTTAAGCTTAACAAAAGCATTGAATATGCTCAATACTCGCTATATTATTTACAATAAAGAAGCTCCTCCCATTACTAATAAATATGCACTTGGTAATGCATGGTTCGTTAACAGTATACATTGGGTTAGGAATGCCGATGAGGAAATTAAACAGCTTAAGGTGTTTTCGCCTGATGACGAGGTAATTATCGATGAAAGATTCAGGAATTCAGTGGGAAGCATGAACCTCGAAAAGGATTCAGCAGCATCCATAGTACTTTCTTCTTATGCTCCTAACAAACTTGAATATAATTCAATAGCTTCAACAGATCAGTTGGCTGTATTTTCAGAAATTTATTACCCAAAAGGTTGGAAAGTTTTTATCGATAATCAGAAAGCTAACCACTTTAGGGTTAACTATGTGCTAAGAGCTATGGTGATACCAGCCGGTGAGCATATTATTGACTTTAATTTTAAACCGCGCTCATACTACCTGGGAAACAAAATTGCACAGGCCAGTTCAACTCTGTTGTTGATTCTCCTGGTAGGATCATGTATTATCGAGATCAGGAAATCCTTAAAAACGACACAGCAAAAAGAAGATTAGTAACGCTCCAGCCATCGATATCGGCGCGCGCTGTCGCCTAATTTTAGTGCCAGTATTATTTCATGCGATCCATAACTTTTGTAAGAAAGCTGGTTTATACCATAATCGAAGGAGTATCCAACATAGAAACGATTCATCTTTATACCAAGTAAAAGAATAAATTCCCCTGAAGTGCGAACTGAAAGCCCTGCCCAATACTCCCTTTTATAAATGAACCGGCCAGTAAAATCAGCACTGAAACGCAATTCTTCATTCCCACGGATCAAGGTCGATGGTTCGAAGATCCAGTTTTTATTTGACATCGTCACCCGGTAATAACCATTCAAATAATACTGCCGTATATGCCGTAATTCATCTGTTTCGAGTTCTACATCGCCTATTTTAACAAACGATTGAAATAAATTAACAGCCGATAAACCCATATGTGCATTTTGAGTTGAAAAATGAACTCCAACACCTGCATCCGGGATAAAGGTTGATTTGCCAAGAAGCCCCTGAATTTCAGGTGAATCGTCGTTACGAAATTGTATTAGATCATTATCAATCTTAAGTTGGGTTCCAAAAGCTTTTAATCCAAAGGATAGCTGATAGTTTTGTATAAAAATATGGTAGGCGTAAGTAAATTGCAGGTTGGTACGGTTAATAGCACCGTTCTTATCATTGAAAAAAGCTGCACCGAGCCCTACCCGACCTTTAGATCCTTTTTGGTATCGGCCTTTTAATATATTGAATGGCGATTTTAAGATGCGCGTTGAAACACTTGCAGAATATGTTTCCGGAGCATATCGAATTCCTAACCACTGCTTACGACCTGATAAATTGATGGTTGTCATCCCATCGATGCCTGCAACAGCCGGATTTATCAAGAATTCATTAAGAATGTACTGACTATATACAGGATCTTGTTGTGAATAAATACCTGTATTTAAAAGGATTAGAAGTGATATGGAGAATAGTTTGCGCATGTAAGTTTTGGCCGACACAAAGCCTCAAATACCTAATAAAATTAATGCTCTTATGCCATATACGAAGTTTCTATAGAAAAGTTATCATTTAATGATAATATCGTGCTATCGAAAAATAGTAACGATATCCTGAATTATCAAACCTGTACCATTATTCAGATGAATAAAGTAGTAGTATGTATCGACAGGTAATATATTACCGGTTCCGTCTTCTCCATTCCATCCACTCTCCGTACTATGATTATAACCGGGTTGCGATACCCAACGTTTTTGACCGTGACGATCGTAAACCTCAATTATCATATTCGGATATAATTCTGATATGGGAATATCCCAATTCGAAGGATTAAGAATAATCCACATATCATTTAAACCATCATTATTAGGTGAAAAGGCAGAAGGAATATCGAGACAGGCCGGGAGTCTGTTTTCAAGAGTAAATAACTGATCGACAACACAATTCTGATTATCGGTAACAACTATTATATACTCACCTACTCCAAGACTTTCAACATGATTTGTATTATTTTCAAATTCGGGCCAATTATATAAATATGGTGGTGTTCCTCCTTCAACAGTTACTGTTATTTCTCCATTGATGGAGTATTCGCAATCAGGGCTTACAATGTCACCTTCCAGTGCAAATATTTCGATCTGCTCCGGTTGATTTATTACTACAACATCTTCAACTTGACAACCTTTACGGTCGAGAATATGTAACTGATGTTCTCCGGCATGCTGATTTTCAACAATATTGCCTTCCATTGGCTGATTATCCCACCAGTAATAATATCCACCATTGCCTCCAATAGCTCCAAGCATTACTGTAGCATCAGCACTATCGTAACAATGAGCATCTTCGACCAAAACATCCGATTCTAGTTTATTGGGTTCGGGAACGACAATAGTATCTTCCGAAATACATTCGTGGGCATCGGTAATCGTCACGGCATAAAGACCGGCTGAAACATTTTCGAGTGTAGGATTATTTTCTCCGCTTTGATCCCAGTTATAAATTAGAGGTTCGGTATGATTTTCAAGCCAGACACCCAACCGACCATTGGAAAATCCATTACATTGTACCGAGTCGAGAATAAATATTTCAATTACCATAGGCGACTCTTCTCCAACCTCAACTGAATCGAAAATTGAACATAAGTTACGATCCGTTACCGTTATTTGGTAAATTCCGGGTGATAATCCTTCTAAATTATAGGTAGTGCTGCCATTACTCCAAAGCACATTATAAATATTACCCTCAAATGGAATACCTCCGGTTATCGTTGATACTACAGTACCATAATCCTCACAAATCTTATCCGTAACGAGTCCGCTATATTCAATCAGATTGGGTTCGTTTAAAATAAAAGTTTCCTCATGCTCACAGGATAATTCATCTGTAATCGTCAGGTCGTAAGTTCCACTTTCCAGATTTTCGATACGACCAGTTGTATCAAATGGTACTCCATTGAACTCCCAGCTATAATCGTGATTTCCGGTACCTCCTGACGATTCTATATCAATCCATCCATCATTACCATTGTAGCAGGCAACCTCAACACCGTTATAGTCTGAAATAGTTGAATTTAGTATAATATCAGGCGATTCTTCAAGTCTGACACTATCGATAACCCGGCAATTTACACTATCTGTAACTCTATAATTATATGTTCCGGCAGGAAGATTAATTAATCCTGGTCCATAAGTATCAAACTGGGGCCAATAATATTCGAGAGTTCCCAATCCGCCTGATGCAGATAAGGTTATGAAACCCGTACTTTCGCTAAAGCAATCAACATTGCTGGAATCGACAACTACAATAATCTCTGGGGGCGCAACAAGGGTGATATTCATTGTATCGAAGCAACCGATAGGATCAGTAACTATGACTTGATAGTCGCCAGCATCTATATTTTCAAGTAATATATCAGTATCAGGAACTGACTCACCATCATCTTTCCATGCATACCCATAATTACCATGTCCTCCGGTAACTTCATCGACCTGTATCCAGCCATCTGCGGAATAAAAGCAGGAAACATTATATAATGTATGATAATGACTGATACTCGTATCGACAATAATTAATTCATCGGGTTCGGTCAGAATGGTGCTATCGATTGTAACACAACTATTTGGTGTTTCTACAGTACCATAATATTTCCCTGGGGCTAACGGAGAGAAGTATTGGAATGGAGTTGTGGTTGTCCTGGTATCAATCACGTTCCACCATTCATCATACAGGATATAAATCAACGTTTGATTCCCTGGAGAATTGGTTTGAATTTCAACTTCGCCATCATCATAACCATAGCAGCTTATTCCATATTCACCATCACCATATGTTTCGCCGGGTTGAATAAATATTACCACATTCCCCGATTCGATTAATACAGTATCACCCGTTACACATCCGTTTGAATCGGTTACTTCCCAACTATACTCACCAAAGGATGAACCGTATAAAGTATCCGGAAAAGGTTCTCCTCCGGGATAAGACCCTGTTCCCAACCAAGTGAGTGAATAACCATAGTTTATACCGGTTTCCTGATAATAGGTGCCTCCATGTGGAGTTATAAATATATCGGCAGTTTCACCTGCACAAACAATATCTACCGAAGTTTCAAGTTCACTCCAGAGCGAATCCGGCTGATTCAATGTTATTGATGTATCAGCTTTACAACCTGACCAGTCTTCAACATGTATATTGTAGGTCCCGACTGATAAATTATACACTGAATCACCAAATTCCTCCGATCCTTCAAAGTAATAATCCAGATCATAGAAATCATAGGTAGGATAAGCAGTGATACCTCCGATTGAATTTAGGTAAATAACACCTGAATTATCGCCACGACAACGTATGTTTAATGTATCAAAGACAAATGTTTTTGCATAATCACGGTTAAGGAGTGCAGGTGTTATTTCATAGTAAAGTGTATCGTTAAAACCTGTACATTTTTCATTCCCGAGATTGTCAAGTGTATATGGCGAAACAATAACATAAATAGCCTGAACAGATCCCGATGTATTAATAATTGAGTCCCTTAAATTCGTGTCTTTAGTTAAATCGGTTGTATCTCCGGTATAAATTATCTGTACATCAGCTGGTGAGACAGGTTCTATTGTGTATCTGAACCTCACACCATAAGTAGGTTGTGTAACGCTTGTAATTAAAATATCTGTCGTTAAGCCTGTACAGAATATAGAATCATATATACCCTGCCTCTTAAGATCAACTTTTGGAAATGGTTCAACCCAGACTGTGATCGAGGTGTCTTTCCCGTTATCACAGAACGGTATCCCTCCGTTGCGCGGATCATCGATCCTCGGACGGAACGTATAGGTTACCTGCTGTACCTGGTTCGTAGGATTGATCAGCTGGTCGGTGATATCCGTATCACCCGCATATTCGCCCGCTGCCTGTACGCCCTGTACACCTCCCGGATTGTTGATACTCAGCTGGTATACCTTGTCGCCGGCTACTGGACCGTTCTCATCCGTTACATCTATGAAGATCGTCGCCGAATCGCATACAATCGTATCGGCTATCGTTACGCTCAGCTCCGGTGTCGGGTTTACATATACGGTTATCGAGGTGTCTTTTCCATTATCACAGAACGGTATCCCTCCGTTGCGCGGATCATCGATCCTCGGACGGAACG
>CAYMQP010000010.1:0-735 GCA_964392505.1 uncultured Bacteroidales bacterium | reverse complement strand
AATCGCATACAATCGTATCGGCTATCGTTACGCTCAGCTCCGGTGTCGGGTTTACTATCACAGTAACAGTATCAGGATCACCAACACAATTGGTCGGTGGAGGTCCGGTTGGTGTAACTTTATATATTACAGAGTCAATTTCATTTCCTGGATTAACTAAAGTTTGTTTAATTGTATCTCCATCAAGTAGAGTTGAAGCTCCTAATATACTTCCACTTTCCACAACTTCTAATACAAAGCTAGTTCCTGGTATTCCAGTATTTAATTCAATATGAGTTATCTCACCATTGCAAATTGTATCGTCAATTAAGCTTAAAACAGGGATTTCACCAAAGTTTACTATTATAGCATCTGCATCGCTACAGATACCGTTTTGTTCTGTCCAAGTAAATTCATAAGTTCCATAAACATCTACCGTTACTGTAGCTGATGGATCATTTGCATTTGGAGTAAAATTCGAATTTCCAGGTCCTGCGGTCTGTGTCCATGTCCCTATTCCTACACTAGGTGTTGCACCAAGTATAAAATCAAGATCACATTCATTTCCGCCACTACCAGCATCGGCTATAGGTTGGGTAAGAACCGTCCAGCTATAGGTGTTGATCGCCTGGTCACAGTCAGCTCCTGCTGTGCAACCGCCTCTGAGGGCTCGTATCTCAATTAAACTTGTTCCTGCAGTAGCTATATTCGTACCCAGAACATAAGCATTCCAGCCGCCTCCGTCTACCTGGTATT
>CAYMQP010000009.1:0-31780 GCA_964392505.1 uncultured Bacteroidales bacterium | reverse complement strand
TTAATGGCTGTCCCCATCGATCGTGCTGTTAACCCACGCTGCAGTCCATCAGTGGAATCCATAGCTATTGTCCGGATAGTATATTCCCCGATATGTTGTTGGCACTCTACAATCAGTTTCTCATCTTTGCTTTTAACAATCTCTAATGCATCATGAATTTTTGGTAGATCGTCGCCTGATTCTTCAAAGCTGATATCCACAACAGGCCCTATCACCTGGGTAACCACACCCTTTAATTCTCCCATTTCTTTTAAATAAATATTCTGTAAAAATATTATTATTTGGTTCCTTTAGTATTAAAGTTAGCTAAATTGCATAAATCAGCAAACAAAATAAATTATATTACTACTATTGCCAATGTTACTAAAATTCATATAAACATGAGGTTCTTAATTGCTTATGTTGAGTATACTGTAATAATTTAATTCCAAATTTTATAAAGGTTAATTAATAAAGAGACTTAATTTTAATTGAGTTTTATAATTTAGTGGCTATTAACATAGGTGCTGTTATATGATTTGAGCAATTATAGCGCAGCTTATCTTGTTAATCTTTCAAATATCACGTTTAATAAAAGAAAAACATCGAAATATTGCAGGTTTTGTAACTTTTATAAAACATGACGTATAACCAGATGCGTATGACCTAAAAAACCACTTTTTCGCCGCAAATGGATAAGTTAATTTTTTTTGTGGATGATGATAAGATGATGCTGAATTTAATGGAGTACACTTTCAAATGCCGTGAAGGATTTGAAGTGAAATCCTATTTTTCAGGTGAAGAATGTATTGAAAATCTCAACCTGAATCCGCAGCTCATAGTTTTGGATTATTACCTGGGATCAGACGATGATAATACCATGTCGGGTCTCGACACTTTGAGGGAAATCAATATTATTAATAATAATATACCTGTAATAATACTAAGTCGTGAAAAAGACCGAGATACCATAGCAGAATTTATAAAAGAAGGTGCTATGAAATATGTCGTTAAGGACAATTATTTTATCGATACACTTATCGACACCATCGAAGGTCATTTCGCTAAATAACTTATAAGCTTATTCAATTTGACCACAAACGGCAGGTTAATGCTGGTCGAGTATTTTTTTTATTCTCATAAATATTTCTACTTTTGCACGACCAAAAAACGGGTGAAATTGAAACTTGTAAACCAATATACTATACCTTTTGCTGGTCTGAAGGAAGGGAACCACGAGTTTTCATTTACATTCGATAAGAAGTTCTTTGATGATTATGCAGTACTTGAGGCCCGCGATGGAGAAGTAACAGCAACCTTGTTACTCAATAAGACAGTTCCGATGCTATCACTTCATATTTCCATATCAGGTTACCTTGAGATACAATGTGATCGATGCCTAGAATATTTCTCATTCCCGATTGAGTTCAGGGGTGATCTATTTGTTAAATTTGGGAAAAACACGCACGCAAGTACTGATGAAATCTGGATTCTAGATCCAAAAGTATATAAATTAGAGATGAATCAGTATTTTTTTGTATCTATAGGATTATGTCTGCCTATTCAGCGAATTCATCCTTCAAAACCTGATGGTACTTTAACTTGTAACAGGGAGATGCTGGATATTCTTGGAGCGTATCGTAATCCCGAAATAAAAGAAAATGATACTGATCCGCGGTGGAATAAACTTAAAGAAATGTTTAACGATAATATAAATTGAAATGGCACACCCAAAGCATAGGATATCGAAGCAAAGAAGAGATAAAAGACGTACACATTACAAAGCTGTTGCCCCAACTGTTATTACATGTCAGAATTGTGGTGCCACAGTTCAATATCATAGGATCTGCCCCGAATGCGGACACTATAAAGGCAAACTTGCAATCGAAAAAGAAACTGCAGTTTAATAAAAAAATATCCACTTCTTTATGAGAATTGGTATTGACATTCTGGGTGGTGATTATGCTCCCGAAGCAACAGTTAATGGTTCAATCCTGGCCTTTCAGGAATTAAAGGGAAATACGACTTTAATTCTTTTTGGCGATCAGAACAAAATTATCGACTTATGTCGGAAACAAAATTTTGATCCGGCGAACTTTGAAATAATCCATACAGACATAAGTATAGGTATGGACGAATATCCTGCCAAAGCCTTTTCGCTGAAACCAACTGCCAGCATTCCGCTGGGATTTACTTATTTAAAAACAGGGAAAATCGATGGTTTTGCCAGCGCGGGAAACACAGGAGCTATGCTAGTGGGTGCCATGCAGGTAGTAAAATCCATACCAGGAGTTTTACGACCGTGTATCACGGCCGGAGTGCCTAAAAATTCGGGAGCCCCCACTATTTTACTCGATGTAGGTATTAATCCCGATTGTAAACCCGATGTATTATATCAATACGGAGTTATTGGATCACTCTATACCGAACTTGTATATGGTGTTAAAAATCCACGTGTTGCTCTATTTAATATTGGTACTGAAGAGGAAAAGGGTAATCTGCTTACAAAAGCCACATATCAGGCTATGAAGGGTACTACCGATTTTAATTTCATAGGTAATATTGAGGGTACTGACCTTTTTCGCGAAGATGTTGATGTGATCATCTGTGATGGTTTTGTTGGGAATACTATACTTAAAACCGCGGAAGCTTTTTATATGTTATTACTTAAACGGAAAATAAAAGACGAATATTTCAATCAGTTTAATTACGAAAATTATGGTGGTACCCCGATCCTGGGTATTAATGCTCCTGCCATTATAGGTCATGGCATTTCAAGACCAGGTGCAATTAAAAATATGATTTTACATACCGTATGCGTACTTGAATCAAAACTTACAGAAAAAATTAAACAAGCCTTTGAATAATGACAAAATTACGAGCAGCAATTACAGGTGTTGGCGGTTATGTGCCGGATTACATTCTTACCAACGATGAATTAAGCCAAATGGTTGATACATCCGACGAGTGGATAACACAGCGGGTGGGTATTAAAGAACGCAGAATTCTTAAAGAAAAAGGGAAAGCTACCTCCGATCTGGCAGCTAATGCCATTAATCAATTAATTGAAAAAACAAATACAGATCCCGAATCCATCGATTTGCTTGTAGTGCCAACCATTACAGCTGATATGGCCTTTCCTTCTGCTGCTAACCTAACTGGTTATAAAGCAGGTTTGATTAATGCCTTCAATTTTGATTTGAATGCAGCCTGTTCGGGTTTTATTTATTCAATTGAAGTTACTAGTCGTCTGATTGAATCTGGAGTTTATAAAAAAGCCATTGTCGTGGGAGCCGATATGATGTCAACAATTACTGACTATACAGATAGAAGCACCTGTCCCCTCTTTGGCGATGCTGCAGCTGCAGTATTAATTGAGCCAACTACCGAAGAATATGGTATAATGGATCGAATCATAGGATACGATGGAAGTGGTCATGAATACCTGTATTTAAAGGCTGGTGGTTCTCTGCACCCACCAACACATGAAACTGTTGATAATAGGGAACATTTTATATACCAGGAGGGAAAAACCGTTTTTAAGTTCGCCGTCGAAAAAATGGCGGATATTTCGGTAGAGATGATGAAAAGAAATCATATTGGATCTGATGACCGGGTATGGCTGGTACCTCACCAGGCTAATATGCGTATTATCGAAGCCGTTGCTAAGCGTATGGGTATTAAAAGAGAGCAGGTAATGATTAATATTGATCGTTATGGTAATACAACAGCCGCTACTATACCGCTTTGTTTCTGGGATTATGAAAAAAACCTTAAAAAAGGTGATAATGTAATCCTCACTGCTTTTGGTGCTGGCTTCACATGGGGTAGCATTTATCTGAAATGGGCATACGACACTGAATAAGTATCTTATAATCGAAATTGGCTGGATTGTTTACTGAATGGCTGAATAATTTTCGTAAGAAGGACATTAATAATTTTTTGGTTTAAAAAACTACGCCTCGTTCTTACTATATTTTCTATATTTACCGTTCATTGTATTATTAGCAAATAATTTTTCTGGTATGGCAAAAATAATGGAACAGGAAAACAATACTATCAACCTTCTAGGTGCTGGAACCAATATTAAGGGAAATGTGGAATCAACAGGTGACATCCGTATTGATGGAACACTGGGAGGGAACCTGCGTACTAAAGGTAAGGTAGTTATTGGTACTACTGGCCTAGTAAAAGGTGAAGTATATTGTAAAAATTCCGATGTTGAAGGAAAAGTTGAGGGTAAAATTGATGTACAGGAATTGCTATCACTCAAATCAACTTCGGTAATACTGGGAGATATCAGTGCTCGAAGGCTGGCTATCGAACCCGGAGCTAAATTTACCGGAAATTGTAATATGTCCTTTGATACAGTGAGTAAAGATGCCGGACAACCAATCGTTCAGGAAGACTCCAAAAAGCCTAAATAGTTATGTCCGATATTCCGGAATTGTGTTCCAAATGATAATTATAATGCTCGCCGGAACGTTTGGAGGTATAAAAATCGATAGTTTACTTAACTGGCAATTCCCCGTTTTTACAGTTGTTTTATCCCTTCTTTCTGTTCTTTTAGCCATGTATATCGTATTAAAAGATTTAATCAGCAAGAAATCAGTTAAATAAAACTGTGAGAAATTTCCTTGTAGTTAATCTGCTAATTACCATTCTACTCGCAACTATTGGAGCAATTATATTTGTATATTTTCTTCCTGGTTTTTATCATATCCTTTATCCGGTTTTGCTGCTACTTGCGCTAGTTATAAATTTACTTTCATACTATTTTTCAATCCGAACCCGGCATACAGGTAATCAAATAATGAATGCGATGATCAAATCATTTGCACTCCGTTTTTTTTCCTACCTGGGTATCGCCATAATCTTTTTGCTAATTGAAAACCGGATAAATCATCGACTGGCTTTTATTTTGACACTATTCATTCTATACCTGATTTACTCAATCATAGAAATAACAAGTTTGGTAAGAGAAATCAGGAAAACAAAGTAACGACGGATTGGCAGCTGTTTATTAACCCCATATTCTGAATTACGATATTTTGAAAATTCCTTGAAAATTTAAAAAAATTCTTTATTAACTTTAGTTACAAATGAAATAGTACGATATGCTTAGGGAAGGGCGAGTTTTAAGGATAATTATCATTGGTATCACACTTCTTATCATCTCAGTAGGTTATAATAAAGCTTCTGAATCAAACGAGATTAGTGCCGAAGAAGAACAGTATATAACAACTTCCGAATCTGATCATGACAAGCACCACGAGAAATTTAATCCCGGCGCTTTTATTTTCGATCATATAGGCGATTCGCACGAGTGGCATATTATTGACATTGGGGATAAATCAATCAGCATACCCCTACCTGTTATACTTTACAGCAAACAAAAAGGGATTGTTATGTTTATGTCGTCCCGATTCCAGTATGGAAATACCGAATATAAAGGATTTCATATTGGGAGGGAAGGTGAATTAGTGAAAAAAATAAATGCTGGTGGACAAATTGAAGAAATGGATGCTAAAGGCAAGATTGTTGAAAAACTGTATGATGGTTCCGAGGTATTCCCATTTGATATTTCTATAACAAAAAATGTTGCTGCATTATTTTTGAGTGTTTTTCTTATACTGATTATTTTTATTATTGTAGGAAATGCTTATAAACGTAATCCGCTTTCTCCACCAAAAGGTTTACAATCCATACTTGAACCAGTAATTTTATTTATACGTGATGAAATTGCAAAAGACTCCATCGGCGAAAAGAAATATGAACGTTTTATGCCTTTTCTCCTAACACTTTTTTTCTTTATCTGGATAAATAACATGTTGGGATTGATCCCCATTTTCCCTGGAGGGGCTAATGTAACCGGTAATATAGCGGTTACCATGGTTTTAGCTTTTTTTACTTTCATAATAACTTCAATCAATGGTAATAAAAACTATTGGAAACATATATTCAACACACCTGGTGTTCCGGTCTGGTTGAAAGTACCTCCATTACCGATTTTACCGGTAATTGAACTGATCGGAATATTAACGAAGCCTTTTGTATTGATGATTCGATTGTTTGCCAACATCACTGCCGGACATATCATTACACTCGGATTCTTATCGCTCATATTCCTTTTTGGTGATATGAATGAATACTTAGGATTAGGAGTTTCGGTTGTTTCTGTGTTATTCATGATGTTTATGATTTTACTGGAATTACTTGTTGCATTTATTCAAGCATATATTTTTACGTTCTTATCGGCCCTTTATTTTGGAATGGCCGTTGAAGAGCATCATTAATAGCAAATAAAAACTAATTATTATGTTACTAACTATTATTTTACAGGTAGCTGCAACAGCAGGAATAGCAAAACTGGGAGGAGCACTGGCTGCATCACTGGCAACTATTGGTGCTGGTATGGGTATTGGACGTATTGGCAGTCATGCCATGGAAGCAATAGCACGTCAACCCGAAGCTGCAGGCGATATACGATCAAATATGATCGTTTCTGCCGCACTTATCGAAGGTGTTGCCCTCTTTTCGGTTATTGTTGCCTTACTGGCAGTTCTCTAATTTTTAACAGGAGTATGGCGGTTGGCCATACTCACTGTTTAATAAATATTTACGATTATGGAATTATTATCACCGCATACTGGAACATTGATTTGGATGCTTATCGCATTCCTGACTGTTTTTTTTCTTTTAAAGAAATTCGCATGGAAACCACTTTTAAATGCACTTAAAATGCGTGAAGAATCCATTGCCAATGCATTAAAAGCTGCGGAAAATGCCAAACAGGAAATGGAACAACTTCAGGCTGACAACGAAAAAATAATTGCTGAAGCCAAAATGGAGCGTGACAGAATTGTTACCGAAGGCATAGGATTGAAGGAATCGATCGTTAATCAGGCTAAGGAACAAGCAGTAAACGAAGCCAATAAAATAATCAAAGATGCCCGAAACTCAATTAAATCGGAAAAGGAAGCAGCGCTTCAGGAAATCAAGGAACACGCAGCAAATTTATCAATCTCTATTGCTGAAAAACTCCTTCGTGAAAAACTTGCCAGTGACGAAGAACAAAAAGATCTGATCGATAAGTTGCTCAGAGATACACGAATGAATTAAGTTGTTATATTTTATGAATGAAAGTTTTATAACGGTTCGTTACGTCAAAGCCCTATACCATCTCGCTGAAGAGGCAAAAATGCACGATAAGGTTAAAAATGATGTCGATATCTTGCTTAACTGCATTCAACAATCGCCCGAATTTCAGTTTTTTATTGATAATCCGTTGATTAAAATAAGTGCAAAGCTCCAGCTTATCGACCGATTGTTTTCAAAGCAATTAAACAAGCTAACCATGCGATTTCTTCATTTGTTGATTAAACATAAGCGCGAAGCATTTCTAAAAAACATTTGCCATTACTATCAATATTACTACAAGAATATGCTCGGAATAAAAGAAGCTATAATTACCACTTCTATACCATTAACACCTAAACATAGGGATGAAATCTTTAAATTTATCAGCCGGAAATTTAAAGTAAACCTGGAATTAAATGAAAAAGTTGATTCTGATATCATTGGTGGATTTATTCTGAAAATTGAAGATCAACAAATCAATGCCAGCATATATCATCAATTAAACAAAATAAAACGTGAATTGATTCACACATAAAATTTATAGTTGGAATGTCTGCAATAAAACCTTCTGAAGTATCGAAAATACTTAAAGAACAGCTTAAAGGAATTCATATTAATGTCGAACTCGAAGAAGTTGGAACTGTTCTTCAGGTTGGCGACGGCATAGCCCGTATTCATGGACTAACGAATGTATTCGCTAATGAAATGATTGAGTTTGAGAGCGGTGTTATCGGTATTGTGCTGAACCTTGAGGAAGATAATGTTGGAGCTGTTCTGCTCGGATCTTCCGAAGCCATTAAAGAAGGTGATTCGGTAAAACGCATAAAAAATATCGCATCTATTCAAGCCGGTGAAGGTCTTTTAGGATGCATAATAAATACCCTTGGCGAACCTATCGATGGCAAAGGCGATATTCATGGTAAAACCTATGAAATGCCTTTCGAACGAAAAGCTCCCGGGGTAATATTTCGTCAGCCGGTAAATGAACCCCTGCAAACCGGTATTAAAGCCATTGATTCCATGACCCCCATTGGTCGTGGCCAACGTGAGCTCATCATTGGCGACCGTCAAACCGGGAAAACCGCTATTGCTCTCGATACTATCATCAATCAGAAAGAATTTTACAATAAAGGTGAACCGGTTTACTGCATTTATGTTGCTGTAGGACAAAAGGGCTCAACTGTTGCCAACATATCCAAAATATTGGAAGCTAACGGTGCTATGAGTTACACGGTTATAGTTGCTGCTAATGCTTCCGATCCAGCCGCATTACAGTTCTATGCACCATTTGCCGGAGCAGCAATTGGAGAGTATTTTCGTGATACAGGCCGATCTGCACTGATCATTTACGACGACCTTTCGAAGCAGGCTGTTTCGTACCGTGAAGTATCACTTCTATTACGCCGTCCTCCGGGGCGTGAAGCTTATCCGGGCGATGTATTTTATTTACATTCAAGGCTCTTGGAACGTGCAGCAAAAATTATTGAGAACAACGATATAGCTGCTTCAATGAACGATTTGCCCGACAGTATTCGTCCCATTGTAAAAGGAGGTGGCTCTCTTACTGCATTGCCTATTATCGAAACTCAGGCAGGCGACGTATCGGCCTATATTCCTACTAATGTAATATCCATTACCGACGGACAGATTTTTCTTGAATCAAATCTTTTCAATGCTGGAGTAAGACCTGCAATCAACGTTGGTATATCTGTATCGCGTGTAGGTGGAAAAGCCCAGATTAAATCTATGAAAAAGGTAGCTGGTACATTAAAACTTGATCAGGCTCAATACCGTGAACTGGAAGCTTTTGCCAAATTCGGTTCTGATCTGGATGCAACAACATTGGCTATACTGGATAAGGGCGCAAAAAATGTGGAAATATTAAAACAGGGTCAGTACCAGCCTTTATCGGTCGAAAAACAAGTAGCTATAATCTTTTGCGGAACACATGGATTGTTAGCCAACATACCATTGGAAAAAGTCAAGGAATTTGAAAAAGAATATCTCGATTTCCTCGAATTAAAGCATAAGAAAACTCTCGAAACCATTCGAAAGGGTGAGTTTGATGAAGAAGTTGAAAAACTTCTTACTGCAGTAGCCAAGGAAATTGCTGAAAAGTATGAATAATAAATAATAGTCGTTCTATCCATGGCCAGTTTAAAAGAAATTCGTACCAGGATAGTCTCAGTGCAGGGCACCAGGCAAATAACTAGTGCTATGAAAATGGTTTCGGCTGCCAAATTGCGGAAGGCACAGGATAATATTATACAAATGCGCCCTTACGCTAATAAACTGAATGAAATTCTTATTAACCTAACGCAAAGCCTCAATAATAGTAAAGGCACTACTTTTAGTACTGAACGTGAAGTAAAAAGGGTGTTATTACTGGCCATTTCTTCAAACAAAGGACTTTGCGGAGCTTTTAATTCTAATGTAGCTAAAAAACTAATTCATTTACTGGAAACAGATTATTTTGATTTGTATAAAGTAGGTAAAGTTGATATCATCAGCATTGGGAAAAAAGCTACTGAGATATTGAAAAGTAAAGGCATAGGTATTACTGAAACCATGCATGAAATTCTGGATAATTTGAGCTACAATCAGGTTAGATCCCTTGCTATGCGTATTATGGGTTCGTATGAAGAAAGCGAATATGATCAGGTTAAAATCATTTATAATCTTTTCCGTAATGCAGCTATTCAGGATCTTATTGTTGAACAGTATTTACCCATATTACCCGTTGAGAAACCAGAAGAAGAAATAGAAACTCATTTCGACTATTATATACTTGAACCTACAAAGCAGGATATCATTATGGATTTAGTTCCGAAATCGCTTAAAATACAGCTCTACAAAATGTTCCTCGATTCGATTGCATCGGAACATGGTGCCCGCATGACTGCTATGCATAAGGCAACCGATAATGCTATTGAAATGATTAAATCCTTGCAACTCGAGTATAATAAAGCAAGGCAGGCAGCCATAACTAAAGAAATTCTGGAAATTGTCAGTGGCGCCGAAGCTCTTAAAGGGTAGATCTTTATTTTCAAACAAGATCTAAAAATTCCACTTAAGCCTTAAAAAGGCAAAATTGCTGTTTAACCATTCTTTTTTGGCAGTATAAGGATTTTCAAATTGGAAAGCAAAAATCTGAAAAACTGCCGAAAGTGTTAGGTTATCGTCAAGTGAAAGATCGATACTCGGGCCTGTATAAAAGCCCATCAGATCATCATCATAAAAAAACATGCCTGCCAAGGTTCCATTTAAAATAGGGAATATCGGATAGGTTACCTGCCCAAAAATATTATATTGGGTAAACGATAATGTCTTTATGTTTTGAGTACCCTGGTACAAACCGAAAAAAGAATTGCCTGAGAGCTGAACATTACTATTATAGAAAAATTCGAACATCATGGAAGTCTTTGAGCCGATGGTATAATCAACGGTAATACTTGCCAAAAACTGATCTGTTGAATCGTTTTTTTCCTGAACAGAATATAAATAACTCATTTCGCCCCGTATACTCATAGTTCCTATACCTGCTGAAAATCCTATACCTGCAACTAGGTCTTCCGTATCCCATGTAAATTGAGGAAGTGAATCGGAAAAGTTTAACTTATTTGAATTACTGTAGTATCCGGTTAAAAGTTGAAATTCGGTATTCCATTTTGTAAACCGGAACAATCCGGCCCCTGAAAAATACCCGGCACTATCGATTTTAGCAGCCAAATCGAGCGAAGAAGAATAACTCGTATAATATTGTACTCTAATCGCATCGGAACCTGGCCTTTCGGGGTAGTCGAAATCGAAAAAATTATAGGTATTGAAGATATCGTTCGGATTCCACACAAAGGTTTGTCCCCAGTTAATTCGCTGTCGTCCCAGTTTAATTTCCAATTTGTTATGAGTATACTGAAACCATAATCTGTCGATAGAAGAAGAGATTATGTATATATCGCCGAATCCTTTTTTAGCTGTAAGCGGGAGAAAATAATTTTCTTTATGAAAACCATCCTTTATATTCATTAATTCAACAAAATCGCCTGCAATAAGCTGGTTACGAACCTGAAGTGAAATAGCGATATTTTCAGATGGATAAAGATTAAAATTAACCCTATTGTGCAATAATACCTGCCAAAGTGTAGAATCTTCTGCCCAGTATATCGAGGGCATCCCTGATAGATAGCCATTTATATTGTATGATAGGGTGTAATTATTATTCTGAGCTTCACTTTTGAGTACACAGTAAATAACAATTCCTGCTACTAGGAAATAGTATTTCATGAGGCAATTTTGACTTTTTCGAAAAAGTTATTCCGCAGAAATAATAAGGGTGCCATGATCTGCAGGAAGAATATTGTATTTATAACCACGTTGATCAGCACACCGTAATAGGCCGATATTCCCGAATCGAGGATATACCAAGCAAGCACAGGATAAAACATACTCCGCCATGCCCAGAGTTCTTTTTTGCGTAATGGGTAGTTCACTACATACAACATGGCAAAGCCCCATCCCATCATAACAGCCCCGGTAACACCGGTATACCAGTTTTTAAGAGAATCCAGGTTTTTATCGATGATCAGATCGTTAAAAAATACCTTATCTATTTTGGCATTAAGAAAATAAGAATTGACCAGCTGGGAGAAGAGTACCAGAATAATCCCTCCGATAATCATTAACATCATGGTTACCTTTAACCACCCCAACCAGAATTTTTCAGCAGTCATTGTATTAAAGTTTAACGAGTTTATACTATATGTAGCGACGTATTATCAAGTACAAAGTTACCAGTGAAATCAGCACAACTGATAATACTACTATCACATATTATCACTGTTCCATTCGGTTTTCGCGACGAATTTGTTCCACAATTTTTTCAAGCTTCATGGTAGAGATCTTTCGAAATTTTTGAGTTCGGTTCGTTCTAGAAGGTAATATTTGTCCATGCGATCCTTATTAAAGGCTTTACGACGATTCTTAAGCATTTGACGATTATTTCTGTACGAAACCATAGCTAACATAGATCCTTTACCTCCCATGATATTTAGTTTTACTTAATGAATGATAAATTGAACATTTTCATTATGTTAACTTCGATTTTACTTCATCACTTAATATTTTACCGTCCTCAAGGGTAATAACCCTTCGGGCTTTCTTAACTACACGGGCATCGTGGGTTGAAAAAATAAAAGTTATTTTTTCTTCCCTGTTTAGTTGTTCCATAATATCCAGCAGGTTTTCAGTTGATTTTGAATCGAGATTGGCAGTAGGTTCATCGGCCAGAATAAATTTGGGCTTCGATGCCAGGGCACGTGCTACAGCAACCCGTTGCTGTTGACCTCCGGAAAGTTTCGCTGGCCGACTATCAAGCCGGTCGCCCAAACCCACTGCAGTTAATAATTCTTTCACTCGTTGGTTTCGTTTCTCCTTAGGAACTCCCTGCATATGCATTACGAATTCCGTATTTTCCTTAGCCGTGAGTACGGGAATAAGATTGTACGACTGGAAAACGAATCCAATATTGTGCAAACGGAAATCAATACGTTTTGATCCCTTTAACTTACTGATATTACTCCCTCCGATCATGATCTCTCCTGATGTTGGATTATCAAGTCCACCCAGCATATTGAGCAGGGTAGTTTTACCTGATCCTGACGGACCTACTATAGCAGCAAATTCACCTTCTTCGAATGATAGTGTAACACCATTTACTGCATGTACCTGAACTTCCGAGTCGTTGTAAATTTTTTCGACATCTTTTATTTCAATAACTTTCATGATATTTTAATTTTATTATTATTCAATAATTAATCATATTATTCTGTGCGTAATGCCTCTACAGGATTAAGACGAAGTGCTTTTCGAGCAGGCCAGATTGAAGAAATTATTCCGGTAATAATTACGAGTATGGTGATTCCAATATAATTCTGCCAGGTTACAAAAGGATATACAACTGCCGAATATCCCAATGCTTCAAAACCTTCCTTCCACATTTCAAAACTGATACCTGTACGGCTAAATAAAGCAACCATAACTCCGCTAAATAACATACCTACAACTGCACCTGTAAGTGTCAAAAATACCGATTCAATCATTATCATGTTGAAAACACGCCTTTTATTCATGCCTATAGCCATCAACATGCCTAGTTCTTTTACACGCTCCAGAACCGACATCATCATAGTATTAATAATTCCAAATGCCAGTGCAAAAAGAATTATTCCGACATATATGTAGGCCATCAGGTTACTGAAATCGGTATACATGGCAATCTCAGGTGCTGTTTTTCTCCATGACATGATATCCTGATCGGGTAAATACTTTTCGAGTTTATCTGCCAACAGTACTCCGGTTTCATTATCAGTTGATAAGATGGCTATCTCATGTACCTCCGAATCGGATAACCCTGTGTAACGATTAAGTTCTTTGCGGTCGACGAAAGCATTCATACCATCGAATAATGAATTTGAAGTTTTATAAACTCCCCGTAATTTGAAAACAGGGTATATAAGAGTACCATTTTTATCTTGCATGGTAACTTCAATACTAGCACGCATCCGGTAAAATGAAAAATAGTCTACCAGTTCGTCGGAGAATTCTTTATTTTCTTCCTTCGTTAAAACCTCAGCTAATTTTGTTTTAAACTTTTTTTCGCTGCGAAATCGTTCCGAGCCGATTAATTTGATCTTTTCTACAATACTATTCGGAAATACATTTGTATCGATAGAATTAAGTTTTTCCTGTGTTATCTGATAATTCAATAACTTCAAGTTTTCAGCTATTTCGCTCCCAATTACTATCGATGGTGTTCGATGCTTTCCCTCCAGGAAATCACCTTCTACCAGATCGGTATAAATTTCCGAAACCTTTTTTTCTTTTTCTGGATCGACACCCTTTAACATGAAACCAGATGAAGCCCAAGATGTTTTTGCCAATGCAAATAATTTTACTCTGGGAGAGTATGCAACAAGGTCGGAAACAGTATCCAGAACATTAATAACCTCCTGATAATCATTTATAGTATATTGCATTTCTTCGTTATAGAGGTATTCTGGATTATGTATCTGTACATGTGAAACTTCTTTATAAATGCTGGCATGTATGCGCTGTTCAATCCAACCCTGCATAATTCCAGTGGCCATGACACCGCCAAATATTCCCAGCATTACGGCAATAATAACAACCAGACTCCTGGTTTTATTACGCCATACATTTTTCCATCCTATTAGTAAAATCATGATATGATGTTTTATGGTTTAACTATGCCCTTAGGGCATCAATTTCTTTTAGTTTAAAAACTTTACGTAATGGATACAAACATGATAATACCACCATAAAAGCTACAATTAATCCCTGCCAAAGAATATACATATCAATCCATTTGAGTGGCATAATAGGTTCAAATCCGAAATCTACCATCATTTGTGCTACATCCCCATACAGCCGAATAGGATTCACATGAAAATAATAGAGAAACGGAAGACTAATTGTTGTACCAATCAGTACACCTAAGGCTCCCATAAGTATCATTTCGTAAACCAGTGTAATGGCAAGCCTAGTTTTTTGCATGCCCACAGCCACAAGAACTCCAAACTCACGTTTACGTTCATGAATCATCATAAGGACTGTCCCGAAAATTCCAAAGAATATTACAAAGTATAGTAATGCCATAAAAGCTTGTCCGCTCTCATTATCACCTTCAATTTGTTGTTTTAATACTTTGTTGAATTCCATCCAGTTTTTTACAATTATATTCGGATCGGTGAGTTGCTTATTCAATAATTTCTGGTACTCGATCATATTTTCCTCGCTGTTGTCATCCAGATTTATTGCCAGGGTTGTTAACCTTTTTCCTAAACTTGTGAACGATTGAACATAGGGTAAATTCATATAAATTACTTTATTATCAAGGTCTGGACTGGGAATCTTAACAATACCACGCACCGGATACAATCCTGCTGCTGTAACACCATGATACCCCTGTCCCAACAAAATAAGTGTATCCCCAACAAATAATTTCAGATATTTTGAAAGACGATCGGAAACTAATACACCATCATCATCCTGATTCAGATAATTGCCGGGTATTTTACTTTTTCCCCCAATCAATTCCAGGTATTCTTTATTCTCGTTTTCATCAATTTGCATATCCAATGCCATGCTGCCCAAATTCGAGTATGACTCATTTGCTATTAGGTCTAGCTTCTCTTTAATACTTGCAGGTAAAGCAGCATTTTCTTGCAAAGCTGCCATAACGTTTTTTGAAATTCTATAACGGACAAGATAGTTTGCGGGATTTGATAATTTTCGTTCCTGTTCAGGATCAATACCCATTATGAGCACTCCTTTGGTTTGGTTACCCGATGAAGCAAGAGCAAAGGTTTGGACCCGCGGTGTAACAGCTTTAACTCCTTCGAAGTGTCTGATTAAATTAATAAGTGAATCGGAACCTGAAAAAGTATTTTCGAGCGATGGATCATCCTGGTAATTTATATTTTGAACCTGAAGAAACCCAGAAAAAGATTCAATAGCATTTTTGATCATATGATCATAAAATCCGAGTTGAAACGATCGCATAAATAAAGCGAAAAAAACTGCAAAAAGTATCGAAGCTGTTGTTATGGCAGTTCTTCTTTTATTTCGCCATAAATTTCGCCATGCTATTTTTAAATATTCCATAATCGCTGTATTAATGTAAACGCTTCATATTTTGAATTGAGAAGAAATTGTCGCTGATAGGAACGTTAAATTGAATACTTTTAATAGTAACAATAGTTTTTTGGTCTTCTTCTTCAGCGGGTATCAATTCAAACTCGGTAGGTATTATGCGCCCACTCATATTTTCAATATTCCTTCCAAGCTCAGTTTTTACTAAATATTCGTCTTCATCGTAGTATTCCGATTTTAACATTAGATCGTCTGATTTTGTTATCCAGAAGATTATTTTTCCCCATACTACCGGAGCATCCTCTTTAGGAATAAGTTCAATTTTATAACAATCGCGACCCTCAAGTTCTGCTTCTCCAATAATTTCGTGTGTATAGTCAACCACAATTGATCGCTGATTAATCATATCGTCGTGGGTAAAATCGGATCCCATCCAGCCCTGCGAAAGCATAGAAGGAGGGAGTTTAATTGTACGACTAATTGTAGGATTCCAATTCCACATTTCACGACCTACTTTTAAAAACGACTGGCCTTTTTCCTTGGCGGGTGCTGTTATGAGCACCATAGTCTTTTCAGTACCTTTCGACCAGGTTTTAAATTCAAGCGTTCGTTCCCAGGTAGGACGTATGATTCTCATACTCATTTCCATAATACCTGATTCTTCACCGCGCATTTTATCATCAGCGCGTTTTACAATTTCGGTGGCATTTTGTGCCTGCAAACTTGCTGTTAACAGGAAGCCTGTAAGGATTGCAATGCCAGTAAAAGTAATTTTTATGCTCATGGCTTCTATATTTAAATAAGTTTGTATAAACGTTCTTTAATTTGTTCAAGTGGAAAATTATGAGGGTCCATGATATAATGGAAGCAGATACCATCCACCAAAGCAAGAATAATTCTAATATCTACCTCTGGATTGTCAGACCCTTTCCATTTAAAATAGTTAAACAGAACCTTTGATATTGATTCAATTATTTTTTTTAATGAATCCGATATAAGTGCCATTACTTTAGGTTGTAACATGACTGAAAAATAGAGTCGCCAGTATTTCAGGTTCGATTTGAGAATATGAAATAATTCATTAATAAAATATTTTGCTTCTTCAGGTGTTAAAACTCCATCCTTATTTGGGTCAAAAATTTCAATAAAAGGTTCGAAACCATCCAGTATGATTTCTTTGATCATTTCCTCCTTGCTCTCATAATAATTGTACAATAACCCTTTGGAAATATTAGCACGTTTTGCGATTTTGCTGATCGAGGTCCCCTCAAATCCTTCCTCGTGAATGATTTCAAGCGCTACTTTTTTAATTTGGGTTTTTCTTTCTTCCCTTATTAGTTCATATTGTTTTTCGGTTCGTGGCGACATATGCGTTTATTTTAGACTGAACGTTTAGTCATTAAAAAACACTTTTAATAAGCGGTATTCAGCCGCTTATTTTTTGATTGAACGTTCGGTCAAATATAATACAAAATTTAATACAAACCAAGAAAAAAACGAAAAATTTTATAAACTAAAGAAAAAATTATATGAATTAATTTTCACCCACTTTCACGGAATTCAATATTTAAAGGGATTTTGAAGGATTATTCATTTTCTGGCTAAAAGAAAAAAAAGCAACTATTTACCGTATTGATTTTGATTTTGAATAACTACCATAAGTCAACGTTTATTTTATAATCACATCTGGATAAGGTTTGTACTATGATTAAAATACTAATTTAGCTGTTCCAAATACTTAACAGATTATTCTTACAATGACTGAAAAATTGACCATTGGACTTATTCAACTGAATCTGAATAATACACCAGATGATAATCGGGCAAAATGCATACAATGGATAAAAAAGGCTGCCCGCGACGGAGCAAAGGTTATTTGCCTACCCGAGCTTTGCAGCTCTTTCTATTTCTGCCAGAAAGAAGATGCACGTTACTTCGAATTTGCAGAATCCTTACACGGTAAATCGTATAAAGCATTCAGCGAATTAGCCGGGGAACTTGGCATTGTAATCATTGTTCCTTTCTTCGAAAAACGGGCAACTGGTTTGTATCATAATAGTGCTTATATTATCGATTCCAATGGTAGTGAAGCGGGATTATACCGTAAAATGCATATCCCTGATGATCCGGGTTATTACGAAAAGTTTTATTTCACACCGGGTGATCTGGGATTTAAAGTAATCAAAACAAACTACGGGAAAATCGGCACTCTTATATGCTGGGATCAATGGTACCCCGAAGCAGCCAGGATAATTGCCCTTCAGGGAGCCGATATTTTATTCTATCCTACAGCCATTGGCTGGCATCCAAAAGAGAAGGAAAAGTATGGAACCCGTCAGCATGAGGCCTGGACAACCATTCAGTGTGGACATGCAATAGCAAATAGTATCTATGTTGCTGTTGTGAACCGTGTTGGTTTTGAACAACCTGAGAAAAACCAGGATGGTATAGAATTTTGGGGTTCTTCTTTTATTGCCGGGCCACAGGGTGAGATTGTTGTACAGGCTACGACCGATAAAGAAGAAATCGTGTTGGCCGAAATTAGCTTGAAATACATGGAAAAGGTCCGCCAGAACTGGCCTTTTTTTCGTGATCGGCGTATCGATGCATATGACGATATACTAAAACGTATAATCGACTGATAACTATTATGAACAAACCAATACGTCGTTTACCTGCCGAGTGGGAAAAACATCAGGCTACACTTTTAGCTTTTCCATATGAGGGAGCCGACTGGCCGGGTAAATACGAGTCCGTTAAATGGGCATTTACAGAAATAATTCGTAAGATTATTGCTTACGAACCGTTAATACTTTTAGTGAAATCGGAACAACACAGGGATAAGGTTCAAGCTATGTTAGCAAAAGCTCATACCGATCGTTCTGAGATCAGCTACCTAATTCAAACGACAAACCGCTCGTGGATGCGTGATTCGGGGCCTGTAATTATTAAAACTTCAGGTGGTAAACGGGAAGCATTACAATTTCGGTTCAATGGCTGGGCCAAATACCCGAATTACAGGCTCGACAGACATGTGCCAAAAGCTGTTTCAAGTTTTCTTAATATCCCTTTAACTCAAGTTCTATGCAGGAATAAACCTGTTGTGCTGGAAGGCGGTGCTATTGAAATTAATGGTTCAGGTACACTAATAACCACTGAAGAATGTTTGATGGATCAGACCATACAGGTTCGTAATCCCGGATTTACAAAAAACGACTATGAAACCATTTTTCATAAATACCTTGGGATAACCAATACCATATGGTTGGACGAAGGCATTGAAGGTGACGATACCCATGGACATATCGATGATATTTGCCGATTTGTAAATCAAAATACTGTAATGGTATGTGTTGATGAAAACAAAAATGATCCGAACCACAAAAAACTTAAAAGCAACCTTTTAAAACTTCGTGAAGCAAAACTGGAAGACGGCAGCCAACTAAATATAATTGAAATTCCTATGCCGGAACGAATCGATTTTGATAACATGCGATTACCTGCCAGCTATGCAAATTTTATTTTTATCAATGAAGGATTACTGGTTCCAACTTTCAACGATAAAAAAGATATATACGTACTTGGAGTGTTGCGTGAATTTTTTCCCCAGCGAAATGTAATCGGAATCTATGCTGGTGATCTGATTTGGGGATTAGGCACATTGCACTGTTTAAGTCGTGAGATTCCCATTTGAAAAAAATTGGTAAATTGAAGCAACTTTTAAATGCTTACCAAGTCATTAAATCATAAACCAATACCTATACATATGAAAATCCGTATGCTTTTACTATTTTTTTTCATCGCACTTTTATTTGGTTCATCACGCGATGATTTTGATAATCCTTCCGATTACTTCCCGATACTTATGGAACGCAGCGACCTAGAATCAAGTATCAAATTCCTGAATGCCCAGGATATTGTTACTCCCGGAAAGATCTATTACAAGGACCAGGTTATCTATCTGAATGAACGATACAAAGGCATTCATGTTATTGACAATCACGATCCATCCGATCCTCAGAATATAGGCTTTATTAATATCCCCGGGTGTATCGACATTGCCATTAAAATTAATAGCCTGCTGGCCGATAATGCTACCGATCTTGTTGCCATCGATATCACTAATCTGTTACAATTATCTGCTACCAGTCGCATTAAGAATGTTTTTCCTGAGTATACGCCACCCGATCTGGATTATATTCCTTATATGTTCACTGTAGCTAACCGACCAAGAAATACGGTCATAGTTGGCTGGGAAAGAATAGACAAGTAAATCCGGAACATCATGAAACAAACACTATATATTTTACTAGCTATTGTATTGCTTATTGGTGCATGCGAAACACAGAAATTCGATTATTCGATTAATCAGGCCAATGAGGCAGGCACCGGAGGTTCACTTGCACGTTTTACAATATCAGGTGATTATTTGTATACCGTCGATGTCGATCAGCTTGATATTTTCGATATAACCGATGAGAAAAAACCAGTGGCAGTAAGTGAAATAGATCTCAACTGGGGTGTTGAAACCATTTTTGCTCTTGGAGATATGCTTTTCCTTGGGGCACGTAATGGGGTATATATTTTCGATATTTCAAATCCGGTTTCACCCCAATATTTATCGTTATATTCGCACGTTCAGAGTTGTGATCCTGTTGTTGTGAAAGGAAATTATGCCTATGCTACTCTAAACTCATCGGGTCCATGCTCTCAGGGACTTAATCAGCTCGATATCATAGATATTTCCAATCCTGCAAGCCCTTACAATGTTAATACCATACCTATGGAAAATCCGGGCGGTTTGGGTATTAGCGATGATTTGTTATTTGTTTGTGACGAAGGACTTAAAGTATTCGATCTCGCAAATCCTATCGAACCCGATTTTCTTCATAAAACTAATATCGATGCTTACGATGTTATTCCTATCGATACCCTTTTACTAGTTGCTACAGAGCAGGGATTATCGGAATATTCCATCGACAATGAAAATCAGATCCATTTTGTCAGTTCAGTTTATTCATATCAATAAAACCAAATCCTGTATGAAAAACTTTATATTTTTCTTATTGCTGGTTCTTACATTTCTGGATGCTACGCCCCAGGAAGAAAAAAACCGTGAAACGATCTACTCATTCCTGCCCCAATATTTAATTAATCGCGGAATCAGGATTGATATCGACAAACGGCTCACCGGCCGACATTATTTACAAATTTGTCCGCAGTTTTATCTGAGCGAAAAAGATGAAGATAGCTTCCTTATAGATAAAAATCGGTTTAGTTACCTGATCGGTGGTGGTCTTAATTTGTACCATAAAATCTATGCCTTTGAAGAATTTAAAGATTACGGACTCTATCTGAGTTATGGTATCACATACAATTATTTCAATATTGAATATGTCGATGATTCCGAAGGGGTTGAAATATCGGCTAAAGGCGAAATACACAAAATTGGCGGTGACCTGATCCTGGGTTACCAGTTCTTTATTCGCAGGGTTGTATCAGTCGATATATTTACGGGGCTGGGAACACGTTTCAGCTATATGGATGCCAGAGGTGCTGATACCGATCGCTTTAATACCGGGTATTTCGGTTATAACTATACAGGTAATATAATGCTGTTAGGTTTACGAATAGGTGTAGTACTTTAAATCTTTTACTCATGAAAAAAATATTCATTATTTCTTTGATACTAATCCTGAGTTTATCCAGTATCATAAATGCCGGTCAGCCCGAAAAAAAAGAATATAATTTTCTTGTTTTCGGTGTGCCGCAGTACATTCTTTCTAACGGTTTACGAATCGATTTCGATATACATAATAAAAATACTCCAAACTGGTTGATTTTATCGCCCTTTTATTATTTCAACCACTCTTCGGTTGATCCGTTGAATATAGGAGGAAGTAGTACCTATTACGATCCCTATAGTTTCGATCAGATGTTGGGTGTGGGATTGGGCATTTCTCGAAAAATATTTCTTTCGAAAGAACCCGTATCGGAGGGTTATTATCTGAACTATGGTGCCACATATAAATATTTTAAAGTGGATGGAAATAACTTTACCTGGGTTGAATATACAGGCGATGATGGCCTCCCCTATCAGCATATGCAAGACATTGCATATACTTTGAATATCCACTCTATCGCTGCTTCAGCTAATTTAGGTTATCAATGCCAGGTTATACCATCATTATATATTGATTTTTATATCGGTTTTGGAGTAAAATATGCATTTCATTACTCTCCTGAAAATGTAACGGTAAAGTATAACCGGGGTGTTGATGATTTAGGATTTATAGGTACCCATATGACAGGTGGTATCAGGTTTGGAATAGGATTGTGATGTTATAGTTTGCTATTAATAAAATTTCATTTCTAAGTTATTAGTCACATTCCGGGTGATTTCAATTGTTATGCTTGCAATCGCTAATCATGAATATTTCTGCTATTTGAAATCATTATAATTAATTAAATCGTTATCAAGTAACATAAATTGATCAGGAAATCTCATGTTGCTGTAACTTTTTATAATATTGTTCGTCCTACGAACGAATCAGAAACCAATGACTGTAGCTGAGTATAATTTAAGTGTAAACGAGTATGCCGATCGCCTGTACCGCTTTGTACTGAAAAATATTAGGAACGAAAGCACCGCTCAGGATATAGTGCAGGATACGTATGAAAAACTCTGGATCAAGCATGAGAATGTGACTTTCTCAAAAGTACGCTCTTACCTGTTTACCACTGCCTTTCATACACTGATCGATCATACACGTAAAGTAAGAAAAGAAGTGATGCTGGATGAAATAACTACAATGGAATTGCGCGAAATACCAGAAAAATTCGACCTGAAGAAAAACCTCGAAGAAGCCTTTGAAAAGCTTCCCGATATTCAGCGTTCGGTAATATTATTGCGCGATTATGAAGGATACAGCTATGATGAAATCGGTGAAATTACTGGCCTATCGGAAAGCCAGGTAAAGGTCTATATTTATCGGGGCCGGCTTGCTCTCCGAAAGCTTATTGGTAGTCCGGAAGTTCTTATTTAATAAAAAAGTCTACGATGCAAATCAACAGATTAAATTACGAACACTATCTGATAGATTATCTCGAAGGTAAGCTCAGCAAACAGGATGAAAAAGCCATTAAGCTATTCCTGTCGAACAATCCCGATATTGCTGAAGAACTTCAGAGGCTGGCTCAAACGGAATCTGTACTGGAAGATAGCAATCCGGTAATGAATAAACGGATGCTCTATAAGTCGTTTCATGATATTGCAGTTATTGATGGAAGTAATGTTGAAGAATTCTGTATTGCCTATCACGAAGGTGATTTGGATGATAGCTCCCGAAAAAGGCTTGTAAACTTTATTGACGAGAATGCTAAATTTAAACCACTCTTTGAGTTTTATGGTAAAATTCAATTCCAGGCCGATAATACTATTCGGTATCTGGCCAAGAACAGACTTAAAAAAGTACAGGTTTTCACATTACGCAAAATTTTATATACAGTAACCGCAGGAGTTGCTGCCGCTGCAGCGGTTATCTTGTTATGGGTAACAATCACATATCAGAGTAAAGTAAATTCCTCAGATCAGATAATCGTTGATGCAAAGAAATCAATAGCCAGTAAATCTCAAAATCAAAAACATACTGAGAAAACGAAAACTCCTGTGAATATTAATCCGGTAGTAAAAAACAATGAAGTAACAACCTCTACCACTTTCATACAACTGGCCAAAATTGATTCTTCCACTACCAAACAACCCGATAAAATTGTACTAGCATCGCTTGATTTACGGCCTTTACAACTTGAAAACGAAATCCCTTTACCTGATACCGATATAAAAATAAGCAAGTTTGAATCCGGTCAACCTAAAATAATAGAAACTCAGGAATATCAGGAAAAAACTGCAAAGAAAAAAAGATTCACGCTATTTCCACCCCGGAATGAAATCCTATACAGCGCCGTGAATTTTAGTGTCAAAGGATTTAATACCCTAACTGAAAATGAACTGGCCATACATGCAAGCCAAAACGACAAGGGTAAATTTACAGCCATCGAAATTGATGGTGAAAACTTTGAATTCAAAAGAAGAATGACACGTAATAATCAAAACTAAAACTGATGAAAACAAAAATTACATTACTTATTTGCTATTTCGCAGCAGGAATTTTCAGTACGACCAGTATCAGGGCAATGAATATCTGGCAGGATACATTAACTGCCGATACTGTTGAAGTTATAACACAAGTTACCGATACTGTTGAAGACTATGAGAAGATTGATGTAGAAGAAATAATTGATGATATTTCGCTGCCTTTTACTACTCAGAAAAAAGAAGTAATCAGACGGGGCGATACTACCTATATCAGTCTTGGTAGTAAAAAAATACGGATCATCGAACAGAATGGTGAAACCGAAGTAAAAATCCAGAAAAAGGAAGGAGATGAAGATTATTTTGAGTTCGATGAAGACGAAGATATTACTTCCGATTGGAACGATGATGATGAACTTAAACTGGATAAAAAACCTTGGAAGGATTTTAAAGGACACTGGGCAGGTTTCGAATTTGGCCTGAATAATTATATGGATAAGGATTTCTCGCTCAACCGGACTTCTGAGAACGAGTTTATGGATATCAATACTGGTCGTTCGTGGAATATAAATTTAAATTTTGCCCAGTACAGTGTAGGTTTCGGGACCGATCGTATTGGAATAATTACAGGTATGGGAATTGAATGGAACAACTACCATTTCAACGATACGAATTCGATTCAGAAATTGGATGGAGAAATCGTAGCCAAATCTATTCCGGAAAACACTACTAAAAACAGGCTGCAATCAACTTATCTGACTGTTCCATTGCTGATTGAAGCACAATTCTTTGGAAACGATCAGGAAGATCGATTCTACCTGGGAGGCGGAGTAATTGGCGGAGTAAAACTCTTTTCCAACACTAAGATTAAATATGTTGAAGACGGAGTTAAGCAAAAAGAGAAGATCAAGAATGATTACTATCTTTCACCTTTGCGTTATGGATTCACTGTGCGTGCCGGATACAAGGCCATTAAAGTATATGTTAACTACTATGCAACACCTTTGTTCCTTGCCAATCGCGGACCTGAACTTTACCCGGTAGCTGCCGGACTGGTAGTATCATTTTAAAATTTCTTTTTATTCCTATATATTTCACTTTATTCAACAGGTAGTGTTTAATTATCACTACCTGTTTTTTGTTAATTATTCCTGAATTTCGAAGTAATTTGGTAACATTGAAGTCTGATCAGATAATTAATTTATTTATCACATTACGATGATCAGTGCTGTTACCATTTTCTGTGCTTCGAGTCGAAAAACGCCTAAAATTTATTCTCAGGCTGCAGAACAGCTTGCCGATAAACTTCTCGATAACGATATTGGTGTGGTTTATGGTGGTGGTGCGGTAGGCCTTATGGGTAGCATTGCCGACCGTTATATTGCTCGTGCTGGAAAAATCAGGGGCGTAATTCCCGAGTTTATGGTAAAAGTAGAGTGGGCACACCCCGGTGTTAAGGATATGATTATTGTTCAGGATATGCACGAGCGAAAAAAGAAACTGATAGAAGGTACCGATGCGGTTATTGCCTTGCCCGGAGGAACCGGAACACTCGAAGAATTGCTTGAAGTGTTGGCACTTAAACGCCTGGGTAAATACCTGAAACCCGTTGTATTGCTTAATACGAACCGTTTTTATGATCCCTTAATAGCATTCTTTAACACTATGGTCGATACCCGGTTTTTACGCCACGAACATCTCGATGCATATCGGATAGTTCATCAACCTGATGAAGTTATCGATGCAATTTTGAATTCTCCCGGATGGCATGAGGATATAATAAAGAAAGCACCGGTTTGAGAAACCGTCTCTTCTTTCTTTACTTTGATACATTAATATCACCTTGTATTTAGCGGTTATTTATTTATGCTATTGATAAATTTTACTTTGTGCCGAATCATTGAGTAGTATTTTCTATTAGTTTTAGGTTAACATTAATTCCAGATTTTTCATAGTAAAATGAAAGTTGCTATAACTGGTGCAAGTGGCCATATTGGAAGTTGTCTGGTTCGCGAACTAATTAAACTGGGAGCCCAAGTAAAAATTCTTATACATCGTTCACGAAAATCTCTTGAAGCATTACCTGTTGAATTACTGGAAGGTGATTTATTGAATAAAAAGTCACTTGAAAATTTATGCAAGGGAACCGATATAGTTTTTCACCTGGCGGCACAAATTGCTATCGATAGAAAATCGAGACAACAAGTGATAAATACCAATATTGAAGGTACAAGAAATCTGACTGAAGTATGCCTGGAGCAACAGGTTTCTCGTTTTGTTCATTTCAGCAGTATTCATGCCTTACAGGTCCATCCGCTCGATCGGGTAATGAATGAAAACCGCTTATTGATTACTAATTCAAAACAAGTATATGAGTTATCGAAGGCGGAGGGTGAACGGATTGTGTTAAAAGCGGTAGAAAAAGAATTGAATGCCGTGATCCTAAATCCAACGGCTGTAATTGGGCCTTACGACTTTCATCATTCGTATTTAGGGCAGGCTCTCAAGAAAATTTACAATAACAAATTACCAATTCTTGTTACTGGTGGTTACGATTGGGTTGATGTTCGCGATGTAGTAAAGGCTGCCATAACCGCTATTGAAAAAGGTAAAAAGGGAGAGCGGTATATTCTTTCAGGGCACTGGACCAGTTTGAAAGAGCTTTCGAAACTGATTTCTCAACTAGGCACCAAGAAGACTCCAAGAATGGTTGTTCCTCTTTTTCTGGCCCAGGCAGTTCTGCCATTTATCAGGTTTTATTTTGCAATAAAAGGCGAGCATCCGCTTTATACAATGGATTCTCTTGCTATTCTGAAAGAATCGCACAGGAATATTTCAAGTCGCAAAGCCGAAATAGAACTGGATTACAATTCGAGACCTCTTATAGAGACCCTTCGGGATACACTTGACTGGTATAAACTACAAGGATTTATCAAATGATTACGAATCAGGTTTTTAATATAATTGTATGGAGCTGGATCGGATTTGCTTTATGCTTATTTCCTATCCTCTTTAAGGTTACAGCACCATACGGACGTTATTCCAATAAGCACTGGGGTCCTATGATCAATAACCAGCTCGGATGGTTCCTGATGGAACTCCCGGCACTAGCTGTATTTGTATTTTTTATCCTTCATTTTAAACGCCTCGAAAATCGTGTAGTTCTTATTGCTTCAGGATTATGGATTGCGCATTACTTTCACCGGGTGGTGATCTATCCCTTTCGTATTAGAACAGGTAGCAAAAAAATGCCCGTTGTTATTCTTATGTTTGCTTTTATTTTTAATTTGATTAACGGTTCAATTAATGGCTACTGGTTGGGGTATCTTTATACAGAGTCAGATCCTGATTGCGGCATTACTTATTTTCGAATAATAGCAGGATCGGTGCTGTTTGTTACAGGATTTATCATAAATCTGTATCACGACCGTTTATTGATCCGTTTGAGAAAAACCAGCCAAAACGGCTACAAAATACCCTATGGTGGATTGTTCCAGTATACTTCGTGCCCGAATTTTTTTGGTGAAATAATTGAATGGGGAGGATTTGCCTTGTTCTGTTGGGGAATGCCTTCCCTTTCCTTTTTTATCTGGACGTTTGTAAATCTTCTTCCCCGAGCCCTTGATCACCATAAATGGTATAAAAAGAACTTCACTGATTATCCGAAAGGAAGAAAGGCCGTAATTCCTTTTATCCTATAGTATCTAAATCAACCTAATTTTGTATTTAAATAACTTTCTATTGTTATCCAGACATCAAATCTTCGACTTTATCAGCTTCCAATGGAATACTCTCCATTAAATCTTTATTGCCTTTTTCTGTTATCAGTAGATTATTTTCGAGCCGGATACCCACACCTTCACCGGCAATATAAATGCCCGGTTCGCAGGTAAGTACCATGCCTGGTTCCAATACTGTATCCTTGGTGCCTACATCGTGTACATCGAGTCCGAGAAAGTGTGAAATACCATGCATAAAATAATTAAACCAAAGCGGGTTTTCTCCCTTATGCTTTTTTACATCATCGCGTGTATAAAGACCCAGTTGTATATGTTCTTCCTCCCATTTTTTGCCAACTTCCTTATTGATTCCGTTAATGGTAGTTCCTGGTTTAATAATGCTTCTTGCGAAGTGGAATACCCGCAATGTGACATCGTACAATTCGCGTTGCCGTTTAGTATACTTCCCGCTGACAGGAATAGTTCTCGACAGGTCGGCAGCATAGTTGGCATATTCGGCTCCGAAATCCATAAGTAGTAATTCACCTGCTTTGCATATATCGTTATTTTGGATATAGTGCAATATACAGGCATTTTTGCCTCCTGCTACAATAGGAGGATAGGCATGGCCGTTAGCCCTGTTTTTAATAAATACGTAAGTCAACAGCGCTTCTATTTCATACTCCTTCATGCCCGGTTTAACCTTTTTTAATACTTCGAGGAATGCTTCCTGTGTAATAGCAATAGCTTTTTTCATGCAGGCTATTTCGGTTTTTGATTTCTTTAAACGCAGTTCCTGAAGTAAAGGCGCCAGTCGCTTATACTTGTGTAAAGGGTAATTTTCTTTGATTTGAGCAGCTTTTATCTCATCTTTTAACTTTACCTCGGGTGAAAATTTAAATAGCTCAGGAAAGTTAAAATATACGTTTTCGGAGGTAGTCATTAAAGCATGCAGAATAGACGAAAAACCATCGAGATATTGTATATTGCTGATACCTGAAATTGATTGTGCTTCGGAAGCTGTAAGTTTGTGCCCTTCCCATGTTTCCAACATTTCATTTCCTCTGAGGATGAAGAGAATTTCTTTTATCTTATTGTCAGGCGCGTCGGGAGCAAGCAACAGAATCGATTTTTCCTGTTCTATGCCGGTAAGGTAAAAAAAATCGGATTGCTGCCGGTAGGCAAAATACTGATCACCATTGCGGGTCATCTGGTAGTTGGCAAAAAGTAAGGCAATTGAACCGGGTTTAAGTTTTTTGATAAGCCTGTTCCTGTTTCCCGAGAAAAAACTTGCATCAATGGCTTCGTATCTCATAACCAAACAGTTTTAACAAAGTTAGGATTTGCTATGAATATAATGAAAATCCATTGAATAGTGTTGCTAGATAATCGATATTTCTTGTAAAGCATGACTTTCCTGATAAAACTGATAAATATTCTGATTAGTTACTTTTTTTTAGCCTATTTTTAATTTTCAGTCTGACACCACAGACCTGTATCAGAAATTACGATTTATCAGCATAATTTTGAGCATGATTCAAATAATTCTAAAAATTTATCCGTCGCATGAGCATTCTGATTAATTCGTCGATTGGTAAGAAATTATTAATGTCGCTTGCAGGGCTCTTTCTTATTGTCTTTCTGGTAGTACACCTGGCAATAAATCTTTTGGTTTTACTCGATTCGTCCGAAGCCTTTAACAAAGCTGCTTATTTTATGGGGACTAACCTGGTAATCAGAGCTATGGAAATCGTTCTTTTCGGAGGATTTCTCATTCATATGATATACGGTGTTATTGTATCGTTGCAGAATATGATAGCGAGACCTATAAATTATAAGAAAAGCAATAATTCACAAACTTCGTTTTTTTCGAAATACATGTTCCATACTTCGGTAATCATTACCATTTTTTTAGTACTTCATCTGCTCGATTTTTATATAAAATCGAAATTTCTGGGCGAAGTGGGCGATGCAGTATACGATGGTAAACATTATCACGATCTGGCATCGATGGTAATAGCTCGGTTTAAAATAGGCTGGGTAGTAGTTATATACATTTTGGCTTTACTAGGTTTGGGATTTCATCTGCATCATGGATTCCAGTCGGCGTTTCAAACCCTTGGATTGAACCATCCGGTTTATACGCCGATAATCAAAGTAATTGGATTTGTATATACAATTCTGATAACCCTGGGATTTATAAGTATCCCGATTATTGTATACTATTTAAAATAGTTTTAATATAATATCCGAATATGGCTGTTCTTAACTCGAAAATACCTGAAGGACCACTTGCAGACAAATGGAATAACTACATAGCTACACAGCGTCTGGTTAATCCTGCTAATAAAAGAAAACTCGATATTATTATAGTAGGAACCGGATTAGCCGGAGCTTCGGCATCGGCGAGTCTGGGAGAGCTTGGATTCAATGTGAAAACCTTTTGCTATCAGGATAGTCCGCGCAGAGCTCATAGTATTGCAGCACAGGGAGGCATCAATGCCGCAAAGAATTACCAGAACGACGGCGATAGTGTCTATCGCTTATTTTACGACACGATTAAAGGCGGTGATTATCGATCGCGCGAAGCTAATGTATATCGCCTGGCCGAAGTCAGCAATCTAATTATCGATCAGTGTGTAGCCCAGGGGGTACCCTTTGCCCGCGAATATGGTGGACTTCTTGCTAATCGTTCTTTCGGAGGAGCCCTGGTATCAAGAACCTTTTATGCCCGGGGACAAACGGGACAGCAACTTCTGTTGGGCGCATACAGCGCTTTAATGCGCCAGGTAAATAAAGGTTCGGTTATGCTTTATCCCCGCCACGAAATGCTCAATCTGGTTATTATCGATGGCAAAGCCCGGGGTATCATAACCCGTAATCTATTAACCGGGAAAATTGAAAGGCATTTTGCTCATGCGGTTATACTAGCTTCGGGCGGGTATGGTAATGCTTTCTTTTTATCAACCTATGCCATGGGCTCAAATGGCAGTGCTATCTGGCAGGCGTATAAAAAAGGCGCTTTCTTTGCAAACCCGGCATTTGTGCAAATACATCCGACCTGTATCCCGGTTCATGGTGATTATCAGTCGAAACTTACCCTGATGAGTGAGAGTCTGCGAAACGACGGCCGGATTTGGGTACCAAAAAAGAAAGAAGACGCTGAAGCTTTAAGAAAAGGCACACTTAAACCTACCGATATTTCCGAAAGTAATCGTGATTATTATCTCGAAAGGAAGTATCCGGCATTTGGTAACCTGGTTCCGCGCGATGTAGCATCGAGAGCTGCCAAGGAACTTTGCGACGCAGGATTCGGAGTAGGAACAGGTTTGGCAGTATACCTCGATTTTACTGATGCTATTCAACAACTCGGAGAAAATGTAGTTAAAGAAAAATACGGCAACCTTTTCCAGATGTATGAAAAAATAGTAGACGAAAATCCATACAAAACTCCTATGATGATTTACCCGGCCATTCATTATAGCATGGGCGGCATTTGGGTCGATTATGAATTGATGACTACTATCCCGGGGCTTTTTGCTATAGGTGAAGCCAATTTTTCCGACCACGGGGCCAACCGACTGGGAGCTTCGGCTTTAATGCAGGGATTAGCCGATGGGTATTTCATACTACCTTATACAATCCAGAATTATCTGGCTGAAGAAATTCTGACTCCAAGGATGAAAACCGATATTCCGGAATTCCAAGAAGCTGAAGATGAAATCGCCAAACGTATTGATCGTTTGATGAACATCCGGGGTAATGAATCGGTCGATAGCTACCATCGTCGTTTTGGACTGAAACTTTGGGAAGCTGTTGGTATGGCACGAAATAAAATGGACTTGATAAAGGCAATAGATAATTTCAGGGAAATGCGAGAAGATTTCTTGAAAAAAATACGAATTCCGGGTACTAAAGACGAGCTTAATCCCGAACTGGAAAAAGCCGGAAAAGTTGCCGATTTTATTGAGATTGGAGAACTTATGGCCCGCGATGCCCTGAATCGTGAAGAATCATGCGGTGGCCATTTTAGGGAAGAATATCAGACTAAAGAAGGTGAAGCTTTACGAAACGATAAGGAGTATATGTATGTTGCAGCCTGGGAATATAAAGGTGAAAAGGTGGAACCCTTGTTGCATAAAGAAGCGCTTGTTTATGAAAGCATGCAGATACAAAC
>CAYMQP010000008.1:28546-32244 GCA_964392505.1 uncultured Bacteroidales bacterium | reverse complement strand
CTCTTATTTCGGCTTCATCATGTAATCCCCCGAGTGACATCCTGACATATTTTCGGTTCAAGGCACGAGCTATTGACCTCCCCAGCGATGTTTTTCCTACACCCGGAGGCCCAATCAGGCATATGATAGGTGATTTCATATCGCCCTTCAACTTTAATACAGCCAGATGTTCCAAGATCCGGTCCTTTACTTTCTCAAGTCCGTAGTGATCTTTCTCAAGTATATTTTTTGCTCGTTTCAGATTGAAATTATCCTTTGTATATGTGGCCCAGGGCAAGTCAAGCAGGGTCTGCAGATAATTAAGCTGTACTGAATATTCACCAGTAGCTGGATTCAGACGCTGTAATTTATCAACTTCCTTCTTAAAAACTTCAGCCACTTCTTTATTCCATTTCTTTTTACTACCCCGCTGTCTCAGTTCTTCAATCTCCTGTTCTAGTGGACTTCCTCCCAGTTCATCCTGAATAGTTTTCATCTGTTGGTGAAGCAAGAATTCACGCTGTTGTTGATCGATATCGAGTTTTACTTTTGCCTGTATATCGCTCTTCAGTTCAAGCATCTGCACTTCCCTAACCAGGTGCTCAAGCAGAACTATACCACGTCGTTTAAGATCATTTTCTTCGAGAAGGCTCTGTTTTGCATGTAGCTTTATATCGCTGTTTGAACCGATGAAATTGATGAGGAATGTAGAGCTTTCAATATTTTTCACCGCAAATGATGCTTCCGGTGGGATATTACTCGAAAGTTTTATTATCCGCAGTGACAGATCCTTTAGTGATCCTACAATTGCTTCAAACTCTGTATCCTTCTTGACAGGTTTAATATCAGTAAGTTGTTTTACCCGCGCAACCATGTATGGATTATCGCTAACCTGCTCTACGATTTGAATTCTCCGTTTGCCCTGTATGATAACCGAGGTATTACCATCCGGCATTTCCAGGATACGAAGTATTTGAGCTACGGTTCCAACTGAGTAAAGATCATCAAAACCGGGTGATTCATTATCGGGATTACGTTGAGCTACGGTACCAAGAATTTTGGTTTTCTTATAAATATCCCGAACGAGTTTCATCGATTGTTGCCGGCCTATTGAAATAGGAAGTATAACTCCCGGAAATAATACAGTATTACGAAGTGGTAATATCGGCAGGGTATCGGGAACTTTGGTGGTCATTATGGTATCCTCATCCTCATCGGATATAAGTGGAATGAAATCGGTTTCTTCTTCCAAAGAGCTGGCTAGCAACAATTTTGGAAATTCTTTATCGGTTCTTTTACTCATAGTAACTATTTTCCTCTTTCAACTTTCAAACAAGACAAACTGGCAGATGTTTGCTGATATCCTAATTGTCTTTTCTATTGACAATCTGCATGCCATAGATATTCATTTGCTATTTTTTTCTGTATTTTTCAGTTAATTCATACACTTTCAGGAGAATAGCTTCATCGTCTTTGGTGAGACCTACATCCCGCCTGTTCATAGCCAACCTGGCACTTTCAAAAGCTTTTTCAGGCTTGTAGATAGTGAATCCTCCGGGACCTCCCCAGGTAAACGACGGAATAAAATTGCGCGGGAATCCCGATCCGTATATGTTTACACTAACACCAACAACAGTACCTGTATTAAACATAGTGTTTATCCCGCATTTGGAATGATCGCCCATGATAAGGCCGCAAAACTGTAAACCGGTATCGATAAAGTGTTCCTCAGGATAACTCCAAAGTTTTACTCTTGCATAATTATTTTTCAGATTGGAATTATTGGTGTCAGCACCCAGATTGCACCACTCTCCAATTACGGCATTTCCTAGAAAACCATCGTGAGCTTTGCTTGAATAACCGATAAATATTGAGTTATTTATTTCACCTCCTACTTTGCAGTAAGGTCCGATAGAAGTGGCTCCATAAATTTTGGTACTTAACTTAAGTGTTGAATGATCGGAAAGTGCCAGAGGTCCACGAATAACAGAGCCTTCCATGATCTCAACATCTCGTCCGATATATACAGGACCTGTATTCGTATTAATAATGGCACACTCACATTTAACACCTGCTTCCACAAATACATTTTCCTTTCCCAGAATCTTATTTGTATTGCTCAATGACTTTGATTTCTTTCCCGAAGTTAGTCGCTTGAAATCATCTCGTAACACTTTATCATTCATGGTGAAAATATCCCAGGGATTCCTGATACAGGCAATTTCTTCAGGATACTCAGCAGATCTAAACTCTCTTCTATTATTGATATGAGATATGCTAGCAGGACTATCAGAACGGTAAGCCAATATAAGATTCTGCTGCATTAATAAGTCGTTAGTATTAAGTTGTAGAATTCGACTTACTAATTTTTCCTCCGGAATAATGGATGCATTAATAAAAAGATTATCGTTCGTGAGAATCAACTTGTATTTATCGGAAAGATAATCAATGGTATGATAGCTGCATTTCCTGTTTAGCAGCAATTCCCATTTCTCTTTCAAGGTAGTAATACCTATTCGCAATTCGGAAACAGGCCTGGTAAAAGTAAGCGGTAGCAAGTTATCGCGATGTGTATCGTCGAAAAGAATTGTATTTATCCGATTTTCCATGAGCCACACATTTTATGGAATAAAAAAGCTCCGTATCTTCAAGTGAAAATAGCGGAGCTTTTAGTATCTTCAAAAGATAGTTATAAACTACTTTTTCTTTTCGTAATGCTTTTTATATTTACTGTAAAACTTATCGACACGTCCGGCTGTATCAACAAACTTCATTTTACCTGTATAGTAAGGATGTGAAGTATTTGAAATTTCGAGTTTTACTAAAGGATATTCTACACCATCCTCGAGCTTTACTGTTTCTTTAGTCTGAATAGCCGATTTAGTTACAAACGTGTATCCGTTTGACATATCGCGAAATGCGACCAGCCTGTAATTTTTTGGATGAATGTCCTTTTTCATTTTCTTGTTTTTCCACTATTTCCCGCTCCTCAATAGGGAGTGCAAAAGTACATAAAAATTATTTACGGCAAAAATCTTTATAAATTAATTTCAAGTGTAGAGTTTACCTTCAAAAGTGTTGTCAAATCGATAGTATTCGGCCTCAGGATTAAATAGATGTAAATACGTGGCATGCTTCTTTTTCTTTGTGGCACCAATTTTATCATACACTGCCATCATTTTTGCATTATAATCGCCAACCCATGAAAGCTCAATTTCTTTATGCCGCCGACGTTTATTTAATACCTTAACAAGTTGTAGAAACAGTGCTGCAACGATACCGGTATTTTGGTACTCGGGTAATATTCCAAAAATAAACACACGTGTTCGCGAAACAGCCCGCTTGCGATAGTAAAAGAATTTGAGTTTGTTGATGAAATTAAGTTTCCCATTCTTCAACTTAGCGAGTATCTGGTTGATATCAGGGAAAACTACCATAAGACCAGCGGATTTCCCCTTATCGTATGCAAACCAGATAAATTCTTCTTCAACTACCATTTTTGCTTCTTCAACAAGTTTTTTGATCTCACTGTGCTGAAGTGGTGTATAACCGTCGTGGTAGTTGGACCATATTGTATTGTATGTAAATACAAAGTCGTCGATATATTTATCGAGATTTTTATAACTAAAATGTTCAAACGAATATCCGGGTCGCTGTTCAGTGTATTCTGCAAATTTTAGCATTCGTTCAGAAAAACCTTCAGATAAGATTTTATGAAA
>CAYMQP010000008.1:2135-28536 GCA_964392505.1 uncultured Bacteroidales bacterium | reverse complement strand
TTATATGGCATGCCATAACCTTGCTGTACAAAACCTTCAACCAGCAAGCCCCAATAGTTATAATTTTCACCAAAATTCACGGGAGCCAGCATAGCCTCCATACCTTGATCCTTTAACCAGGTTTTTGCCGTATTAAATAACATATTCGCGGCTTTCTGATCATCGATACATTCAAAAAACCCTGCCCCACCTGTAGGGTATTTGTATAGCTGTATTTTTTTAAAATCAAAAAAAGCAGCAATTCGTCCAATGCTTTGGTTGCTTTCATTCCGAAGTATCCATCGAATTGCTTTACCATTCTGAAAGCAAGTATTGGAATCAGGATTGAAAATACCTTCTATTTCCATATCGAGCGGACACACCCAGTTTTTGTCCTTTTTATAAAGTCTTTTCGGAACATCAAGCCACTCTATTGCAAGCTTTTTATCAGTTACTTCAATGATATTCATGCAGGGATAGATAAAAGTTTAAGGCTATAAAAATAAAGATAATATTAATACCCATTTCAAACCGTATCGTTATGTTTTTAGGTACGTGTGTGTTTACATTTACTAAAAAGATATTTATCTTTGCGAACCTTAAAATGGTGGATGTAGCTCAGCAGGTTAGAGCACTGGATTGTGGTTCCAGGAGTCGTGGGTTCGAATCCCATCTTCCACCCAAATGGGGCTGTCTTAATAGCTTTTAAGACAGCCCCTTTGATTTTATAGAATATACACTTACTCTTATTGTTCCTCTATTTCTGTCTTGGCATTCTTTTTAATCAATACAGCTTCGTATAAACTGGCAAAGGAACTCTTAACCCATATAATTGCTGGTAGAATGCCAACAAAAAGTAATGCCAATCCAATTATACATAAGAAAAATGAAACAATCCCCATAAGAAAAATAGTCCATCCATAACCCTTTGTAAGCTTCCAGCTCTCTTCAACTGCAATAATCGGATCCAATTTTTTATCCATCACTAAATAAGATACAAACGCAAGCCTGCATCCGACAATAATACCGGGGATAACAAGAAATATAATTCCAAGCATAACCAATGCAATAGTAAGTAGGTTAGCTAAAATAATATACAGATAGTTCTCCCGAAAACCGCGAATAAGAGTTTCAAATTCAGGGCGGATATCCCGTGCAGCATGAACGAATATTAAATTACTTCCATATCTAAAAACGGGTACAACAAGTAAAATGTATGCAAGTACAATAACCCCCAGTATAAATGCCAATACACCTATTACAGCAAAACCGGGTATAAGGAACGGTAGATTTTCTTTATCCCAGTGAAATTGATCCAGATTCCAATTTACATTCCCCATTTTAAAGGGTGCTGCTATTATACTAAGTATTATAACAACCAGCAAAAGAATGAGAAAATATTTCATCATGGTTCTCCACCCATGCCCAAAACTACCGCCAAAAGATGGTACTGGTTTTTTATGTTTATTAGTATCCATAATTTTGGTTTTTAATTTATACTTCATTAAATCTCACAGCAAAACTAACCAGAAGAGAAGTGATACGATTCATACTTAAGTAGTGATTTTTCAAATTCCTACTTTAGTATGTATACTTCAACTTAAGTAGTGTTTACTTTTATGATCTGCTACCTTTAACTATATCTGTATTTTTGTTTTATGGTTAACTATTTAATAACAGTCATATTCATCCTGACAGTCGCTATTACAACCGGTAGCATCGTAATAACATCGCATTTAAGAAATACATATAAATCGGAGGTGTTTTCAGCGCTATTGTTCTTTCTTGCCTTTTATTTTACATTCGGGTTCTATGCTATCTGGGGACAACTAATTGTAACTTCATTTCTTTCCAATTTTGTAACATCTGTGTTACTAGAGAAAATAAAAGATATTATGGTTTTGCTTGGTGCGCCTTTCCTGGTTTTTGCATCCTTAATGTTTGTAAGGTTAGCCCGGGAGATTTCCGGACGAAAAACTAGTAATTCGTTTATGTTGTGGTTTATTTTCACAAATCTGCTAATAATTACAGGACTCGGCTATACGATGATAAAATATCAGCATATTAATATACAACTGTTGGTAAAGTATTACTTTCTTTCACTCACTATTCTGTTTACATTGTACGGTGTTTTATGCTTTCATTTTCCAAAGAAATATCAGATGAAATTTTGGTACCCCGATATGATAAAAATATCAGTTGTATTAGTATCACTAATGACAATTCAGATAATTACTTTCCTACTTTATGATTATAGTATTTTAATAGTATTGTTATTTATATTAGGCTATTTCATTTATGGCGGATTTATGCCGGTTTATTTCAAATACAGAGCTGATTTGACAAAACTCATTCTAAATAGTAGTACTAATATTTCCTTTGAGCATTTCTGTAAAAAATATGGTATATCACCACGCGAAACAGAAATCGTTAACGAAATCTGTAATGGTCTAACTAACCAGCAAATTGCCGATAAACTCTTTATAAGTTTGCAAACTGTGAAAGATCATACGCATCGTATTTATAGTAAAACCGAATGTGCAAGTCGTGCCCAGCTTATTCGTATTGTGAACCATGGTACATAAAATTTTTTACCTCACCATTAAAATAAAACAAAATTCGGTTTAAAATATCAGGTGTAATACCAAATTTCAAAGTCTTCAAATTGCCTGTCACAGGATCGGATTTTATATAAGATGAATTTTTACGATTGGTTAAATTACGAATATCGATAACAGTTACTTGTGATAATCGTTTTCCTATCCACTTAAGTTCTACTCTTACATCAATTCTAAGATATACCGGTAATTGTTCAGAAAAAACATATTCATCATTGAATACGACTGTCCCTGCCAATCCTGTAATTCATCCAATAAACCATTTATTAAAGCATTGTTGTATAGATTGTTATAACTCTGTTGTGCTCCATGGCTATCGGGATATTTATTTATCAGATCTAAAAGGGCTCGGTATGCAACCAAGAGTTCCTGTTCACATAACCAGCTGATTTGTTTCTACATTCATGTATTGATAAAAGTTATTTACGGATTTTTGTATTACGGTCTATAATTTCATATTCGATTTTATCGAATCCATATCCATCCCATCCTAAGTTCAAAGCATCGGAATGATTTTGAATGTTACCATGAATATATTCAATAAGTTTTTTCTTCATAGCTTTTTTATAGTAAAGCTGAAGTTTAACAGCACTTCTGCCTTTATAATAATACACTTTGGGATCTGGCAGAAATATATCAGGTTCATAATAACTGTTTCTTTCTAAAAGCACTGAAATTTCTGAAAGCGATATCATAAAACCTGATTTATTTCGGAACATTATGCGCTGGATATCATGTATATTTTTTACTGAAATTATTGAGTCGGCTGTTATAGCAGCGATAGTGTCGATATCAAATCCATACGCAATCACTTTTACAGTATCAAATTGAACGACAATTTCCGGTTTATATAATGGCCTGCCGATAACTTTCATACTATCGATATATCCCGTATTTACCAGATCCTCTTTTAAATTTTTATAGGTTTTTAAAGGATTGAAAAAATCGGTGTAAATAATGAGATTGATGCACTTGTCTTTTGAGTGAGCACAAGTAACCATAAAAAATATAAGAAATAAAACGATTATAAAATTTCTAACAGGGTTGTATTGCATCCTATAAGTTTTTTCAATTACTATTTTATTCTAATCAGTAGTTCCCTCATTAGCAAATCTGGAACTAGAATAGAAAACGCTAATGCTTATCATTCGTTATAAACCTGTGAAATAATTTCTTCCAGTTGCATCAGGTTATATATTTCGAAATCGGGTTTAATGGTCAGATCGTCATGTTCATTTTTATCCCTGTTCAGCCATACACTTTTTATTCCGGCCTCTTTAGCTCCTTTTATATCGGTCTTCAACTTATCGCCCACCATAAGCGTATTTTCTTTATTACACCCCAGGAGATGTATGGCTTCGTAAAATAAACGTTCATCGGGTTTGGCAAAACCATATTCGCCCGATATTACTATGGCCCGAAAATATGATTTAAGCTTACTTCCGTTTATTTTATTCCATTGTAAATCTGGTGCACCATTGGTAATCAAACCCAATTTATACCGCGGTTTAAGTTGTTCCAGACATTCCACCGTATCGGAGTAGAGTACATGTTTTGAGTTTCGAATCCTCTTAAAACTTTCTCCCAATTCTTCTGCTAAAGTCAAATCGTTGATTCCAAATTGCTTTAAAGCATTGGCCCATGAATATAAGCGGTATTCAGGGGCTAGTTCAGCCAGCAGCCTAAGATTTTCATTTTCACCATCAAAATCGGCCCATAAGGCCTCCCATGAACTTATACCTACTTTACGGCAGTATTCGATGGTTGGTAATTCGTACCAGAGTTTTCGGGTCTCTTCTCTGATAGTCTTCACAAATTCTTCTTTATCGATTTCAATATCGATGATGCTAATGGTTTTAATAAACGAATCACGTGCTGATTTCCATTCTACAAGAAGGGTATCATCTAGATCAAAAAGAACGGTTCTGGTATTGTTCATGTAATTAAAATTAGTTTAAATAAGGCTCGCCCACAATCATGAATATTCAACAAATTAAGCAGCAAAAATAAATAAACCTGACACGGTTATTACTCCTCTGCCAGGTTTATTATAAATTATTAAATAAAAAGTGTAGCTATTTAGCAGCCCTTGTGGCTATCCATGTACCCTCATCGCCAAAATACGGATAAATATAGTTGCCCGAAGCTACATCGTCTTCGACTGTTCCTGCAAATTTTATAATACCATCAATATCGCCAAAATAAACAATATGGCCATGTACTTCACCCTCGAGTTCAGCATTATACATGTCAATCTCCGGCACATCGATCGTTCCAGATAGCATATGGCCTGTTTGAGTAACATCGACTGAAAAAGTCCCGTCCAAGCCATATTCTTCGCTTGCCCACGAACCATTCCATTCACCACTGAAGTTGATGTTGGCATTACTGGCTTTTTCGCCTGTTATAACGGCCGTTCCCGAACAGCTGTAAAAACCGGAATACCATTCCCATTCTCCTGTTCCGCTAATTGAATTACCATTATTACCTATGACTCCTGTAAAACTGATATGGTTATTACCCCCATCGCTGCTGAATTCACCCTCCATAGTTATGGTAATACCAACGATTGTGCCCTCAAGAACATCACCTTCAGGGTACGTTATAAAGGTCAAGTTACTGTCTGCTTGTTCTATTTCAAAGATTACGGTTTCCTGCTGGGGATAAACTTCGTCCTCACAATTACCGGTAATGGTTTCCGTTACAATCCAGAAACCACTTACATCGGGAGTTGTAGAATCGCCATTATTATCCTTTTCACAACCAAACAGTATAAAAACAAGGCCAATTAAAAAAGCATTCAACTGTTTCATGATAGTATATTTTATATTTATAATCATGAAATGACGAAATTAATACAAATGTTACAGTACAAATTAAATAATTTTTCTTATTTATGCTCTGCCAGTAAATTATCATCAAATCCTTATACTATAGGCTGAATTACACATAGGATAGTACAATAACCTTTCACCCATACTGCAGGAGAAAGTGTTCCGTCGTCGTTACGTACATTTACCGTTCGGAACCACCAGTTAAATTTTTCAGGTTCGATCTCAATTTTTCTTAAATCGTCTATGATTTGTTGTTGCTTTTTAATCCATTGCAGTTTTTTAGCATTAGTCGATACATCAGGTAGTGAATCTTTATGAGGATATTTAATGACCCATTTTACCGGCACCTCAAAAGTGTAATGATAGATATCTCCATTCCACCGGGGTTTTTCACGGCTTAATGCAGCGAGCCAGTCGATATTATCTCCCTGATACTTATCATTTAACCATTTAGTAAGAATAACATCAGAAGGTCTGTACCCCATTCTATAGTTAATAGTCCATGCCTTTGCCTCATATTTACGAGTTTCTGTTACTAAGTCTGCATATTTTACTGAAGAATAGTATTCGTAAAATTTCGAAGCTCTGATTTGAGGAACTGTATCAGTATTCATAAACACTCTAGCCATGACTTTTAACAGTTCTTCATTATTTCCAACACCGCAGCCATGAATAAAAATCTCAGAGTGCTCATCAATCACAGATGCTGGAAGTGGGGTAAATGTTCCATTATCAATGAATTCCTGTATTCTCTCAACACTTGCTCTTTTAGATTTGGGTGTAACCTTCACACTTAATCCCAACCATTGATTTCCATGTGAAACCATGTTAATTCGTCCCCAGGGCTTACCATTTAAAGGCTTATTTTCAATAAGATATTCTCTTACCTCAAGTAATGAACGGCAGGATGTATCCAGATACTCGGTTCTTCCCTCTATGCTGTACTGATAATAGTTTGCTGCTTCGGCATAGTATGGGTTGCCCTTTTCCTTGTCCTCACCCAGTATAAATGTAATACTCAGCCTTTCACTTACATCGCTGGAAACGCTGTCTTTAAATTCATATACGTTTTGACCTTTACCAGGATAAGTACATAATACAAGGAGCAGAAAAGTCAGTACAGAATTGTTACGATATCTTATGTCTGGTGTTCTCATTTTATTCATGTTTATATTATGATTACTATAAAAATTACTTGTCATTCTCCAATTGTTTAGTTTAAGGTAACTTAGAGCCTTAACGAGCTAAAGGAATTAATTCAGTGAAACGGATCGTAAGGCTCTAAGAATTCAGATTTTAGATTATTTGATACATAATTCTTAAATCAAAAAGTGATTTTAAATTTCCATGTTTTATTAAGATTATAGTTGCAATAACTAATATTCTTAATAGTTTCATGGATACATGCTTTAAGCTCTTTGCTAACATTTTTTCCATTGATTTTTGTCTCCAAGATATTTCCATTTTCATCGACTGTTATTTCAATGGAATCAATTACTTCGAGATAAGAACTTAAACACTTGTTAAGCTGCTTCATTAAATTAGTCTCGATATCATTCTTGATTTCTTTTTTGATATGGGAAGGAAGGTCGCTTAAAATCACCACATCTTTGTGAAAGAAGAATGATATGTTTTCTTCCTCAATTTCCATTTCAAAACCTATAGCTGAATTGGGTACACCCTGTGGCATTGGCAGTGGTTGCTTCACAGTTTGTAACTGTCCGTCATTAGCGACTTTATCCTTTTCGACGGCAATGAAAGAAGTATATGCTGTCATCAGATTATATTTAAGTCCCAGCCTGGTAACCTCTTCCTGCGTGTCGCTGCCATAGGTGACTTTTGCGTAATCATCGAGCAATTGTATTTTTTTTCTGGCCCACAGGTATCGTATGGCTGCATTTTTATCGTCAGCTTTTACGCTGCGCACATCAAAGGTTTGCCTATAGGATTTTTTACCGGTATAACCCTTGATAGAAATCCTACCTTTAGATTCTCCTTTATACTTACCAAAAATGATCACAGGTCGTTCGGCCAGTACGTCAGGCACAGTAATAGGTTCAACATCGTAAACATCAAAACCCTGGAAGGACTTTTTTATCTGTGTAAGCACAGGATAATTGATGTACTCCCTGAATTTTTCTGCTGCTTGGTCAGCTTCGTTGCTGCTTAATACAATTATAGGTTCGCTCATACCCACATGGGCAAGACCCTCGATAAGAAACCGGTTAACGTTGCTTCCTATACCAAAGGCAAAAACATTGGCATTGTCGTAATTATTTCTGATCAGATCAAATGCTTCCTTTTCAATACTGACATAACCATCAGTAACAATTACAAATGAACGCGAAACCGACTCATCCTGCCGGGGAAAAGAAAGTGCTTTTTGTAATGCCGATAACAAATTAGTGCCACCTCCGCCATGTTGACCGTCGATAAAAGATACCGCTCTTTCAATGTTTTCGGTTGAAGCTGGTACCGATAAATCCGACATCCATCCCGATGTACCGGCAAATACCATTACGTTAAATTTATCTTCCGGACGCAGGTTAACTACCAGGTTTCGCATGAGTTTTTTTGATACACTCAGCGGAAATCCACCCATTGAACCCGAAACATCGACAATAAAAATATACTCGCGTGGTGGTATATCTTCATTTGTGACTCGTTTTGGAGGTTGTACCATAAGCAGGAAGAAATTTTCATCTTCGTGCTCATACAACATAAGACCCGATTCTATTTTATCACCAGATAAATTATATTCCAATACAAAATCACGATTACCTCCCTTAATTTCTGAAGGATCAAGTGTAATATCGGCAATATTAATCTTTGGGTAACTGATATTTACCTTATGCGTCGAAGAGCTTACATGCTGAATAGGAACACCGGTTGACAAATGAACATTGATGTCGAAATTGTAGAATGATTCCTTTCCTGCTTTCTGGTATGGCGTACTAACATAACTGTCATTAGCAGTCTGTTTTTCAGAATAGCGCGGCCCCACAACTGTTGGATACACAAATGTGTAAGTTCCCTTTTCCGGAACCAGCAGTTCGGTATACTTTAAACTTACTTCTATTATATCACCCGGCATAATATTAGCAACATTCATAGTAAAAACATTCGGACGCTGTTGTTCCAAAAGGGATGTTCTTCTACCTTCGGCTTTTGCCTGCTCATAATCGGCACGGGCTTTATTTCTTTCTTCAATTTTGGCAACTATAATCCTGCTACCAATTTTCATTTCCATAGCATATACTGCTGCATTCGATGATGCAGGAAAAGTGTATATGGCCTCCAAAGCTACATCACCTTCGTTTTTATACTCCTGGTTTATGGTGACATCGGCAATTACTCCTACAATGTTAACTATGGCACTTGTATTTTTGAGTGGTAGTTGATCGGTACTTGAATCTTCACTCAGTACCACAAAGTAGGGTGATTCAATTTTACCGTTGTTTGTATAATCTTGCGAATACGACGCAAGCGTTGAGAGTAAAAGCAATACAAGAATTATGTGTTTCTTTAAACCATAATTCGATTTGTTTCCGTTTGATGTTAGAGATTTCATTTTATTTTCCTCCTGTTTTTTTAAGTTTTTGATTTTAAAAGTACCCGGTAACTCGGAGGAATTTTCGGCAAACGAATAAGTGTCAGGAGTTTTTTAATAAGTGTCGCAACTCAAGAATAAGTGTAAATGAAAAGCATCTAAAAATCAGATTAAAATAGCACCGAAATGTTTAAAGAAAATTAATTTTCAGAAGCTTTTTTGTGGGAGAAGGCATGCAATTAAACCCCAATCATATCCAGCAAATTATTACGCTTACGGAACGATACAGGTACCTGCGATTTATCCATCATGATAGCATAACCACCGTCCTTCTTAACATATTCTTTCAGATAGGAGAAATTGATTAAATGTGAATGATGTACCCTGATAAAAGAGTATTCTTCTAATAGTTGCTCATATTCTTTAAGGTTTTTAGTAACAACGATCTGTTCATTAGTGGTAAGATAAAATATGGTGTATCCTCCTTGCGATTCACAGCGGATAATATCCTTAATATAAACCATGTGTACCTTATCGGCACTATTAAGGGCAATACGTTTATTTCCAGGTTGAATATCTCTCATATTTTCGAGCAATAAGCTAATACTTTCCTGAATTCCTCCTTTTGAAGTATTATGCTCAAGTTTATTGACGGCTTCAACCAGCTCATCAGGATCGATGGGTTTGAGAAGATAATCCAGAGCGCTAAACTTGATAGCTTTAATACCATATGAATCAAGTGCCGTAGTAAAAATCACTTGGAAATCAAATTTTCCTATTTGTTCAAGAATATCGAAACCGGTACCATCACCAAGTTGAATATCGAGGAATACTACATCGGGATGCAAATTTTCAATTGTCTCAATACCTGTTTTTACACTTTCAGCTTCCCCTATTATTTTAATTTGCGGGCAGTATTTCTCCAGGTCATGTTTTAATGTCACTCTGGAGTTTTCAATATCGTCAATGATGAGGGCCTTGAACATACTATAAAAATATGAATTAATCCGATTCAAAAGGTATCGAGATAATCACTTTAGTTCCCAAAGCCTTACTATCTTTTTTCAGATCGACAATCTTAACCCCTGCATTTGTATTGGTTTGTTCGCTAAATTGTTTCAGTCTTCGTTTCGTTACTGATATGCCCGTAGATTTGTGCTTTGATTTTCCGGTCACAATATTCTTTTGTGATGCTTCCCGGCCAATTCCATCGTCAATAATTTCACATAACACAATATCCTGTTCTCGCTTGAAATTCACCTGTATATGACCTTTCCCAACTTTCTTCTTAATACCATGTATAATAGCATTCTCAACAAATGGCTGGATCATCATGGGAGGAATCTCACAGCTTTCAGGATCGATAGCTTTATCGATTTTGATGATGAAATCAAATTTATTGTTCACACTTAATTTTTCCAGTTCGAGGTAATTCTCAAGCATTTCCACCTCGTTTTGTATCGGTATAAATTCCTCCCTGGCATTTTCGAGAATAAGCCGCATAAGCCGGGCGAATTTTGCCAGGTATCGTTTGGCTTGAAAAGCATCGTTTGTAGCTATAAATCCTTGTATTGAATTGAGTGAATTGAAAATAAAATGTGGATTCATTTGCAGGCGTGCAGCTTCTTGTTCGAGCTCAATTATATTTTTTTCCATCTCAAGCTTTTCCTGCTCTGTTCTAATTTTCAAACGTATGTTTTTTATCCGTAGAAAAACCAATAACCATATAATACCAACTAGAACAAGAAACACAATAACTCGTAACCACCACCACTGCCAGAATGGAGATTTAATGTTAAATACAAATACAGCCGGTTTTTCACTACAAATGCCATATTCATTGCAGGCAATTACTTTAAAGGTATAGGTTCCCGCAGATAAATTTGAAAAAATGGCCTCACGCTGTTTTATTAAAGGCGACCATTTGTCGCTGAATCCTTCAAGTATCCAACGGTAGGATACTACACTGGGATTTCGCAAATAAACACCGTTAAATTCAAACGTAATATTGTTTTGGTTATAGGGTAAATCTATTCTTTTAGGAACTGGGTACCATGCTTGCATGCTGTCGACAAAGGATGTGTTTTGAATGTAGTCGAAAAATAAGCGTATGCCAGTTATGTGAATTTTCGGAGCTTGAATTATCGGCATATCCTTACCTGGATTATATTGCGTAATCCCGTTAACGGTACCAAACCATAAATCACCGTTATTATCCTTAAAACACGAATTTCGGTATATTTCAATCCCCCTAAATCCTTCCGAACGTCCAAAATGCCTTTGTTCCGTTACAGTCAAAGAATCGGAAAAGGTTAATCTATCGATTCCTCCTTCGGTGCCAGCATATAAATTGTAGTGATCATCAAACAGCAAACCATAAACGTTTCCTGAATGCAATCCTTGCTCAGTTCCGAAAGGATAAAATCGTATGCCATCATAAATAGTAATACCTCCTCCCGCGGTTCCAAGATAAATTCTGTTCAGCGTATCGATAATAATGCTTCTAACCGTGTTACTGGTTAGTCCGTTTTCCATTGTATATACAATTGTAAATACACTGAACCGGGGTTGTCGCGATTTTAAATCGAAATAAATTTTATTCAAGCCACCATCAGCTGTCCCAACCCATATATTACCGATATCGTCGGCTACGATAGTATAAATACTATTACTGCTAAGTCCGTTTTGATTGTTTATATGAATGAAATTTGCAGAATCCTTGTTCAACACAAATAAACCGCTATCCATACTCGATGCCCAGATGCTCCCAAACATATCCTGTGTGAAACCGGTGATATAATTACCCTTAACACCATGATCTGAAGCGTAATGTCTGAAACCACGATGGCTAAATGAATAAATTCCATCATCCAGGGTACCAATCCACAAAACGCTATCACGATCGTAGAATAGCGACATTACTTCAGAATCGGTAAAACCGTTAACTGCTTTTATCAATGAATAGGCTTCACCATCGAAAACAGTGAGGCCTCCCTTGGAAGTTCCATAAATCATATTGCCATTTATTGCCTGAATTACTGAATATACCCGACGTCCAAGCTTCTCATTCTGAACATAGTGAATAAAGCGTTCGTTATCAAATTTACTTACACCGCCACCCGAAGTGCCGATCCATAATTCCTCTGATGATGTTTGAGCAATGCATAATACCACATTGCCAGCCAGACCGACCGCTTCGGAATAGCACTTAAATGAAGTGCCATCATACCGGATAATGCCTCTCGATGAACCAAACCAGATATTATCGCGGCTATCCCTGTATACTGTATATAATCGATTACTGCATAAACCGTCGTTAACCGTATAATTTACCAGGCTATCGTTATTATAGCGTGTTATGCCTCCGTATGTAGCAAACCAAATATTCCCGTGTTTATCGCTAGTTATTCCGCGAACAATATTATGGACAAGGCCATCGCTGCGAGTTATATAACCAAATTGATTATTAGCGAATGTACATGCACCTCTGTCTGTACCGATCCATACATTATTTTTCTCTATGAATAAACAATTTACCGTATTATGAGAAAGACCCGATGCTTTAGTATAGTGGATAAATATTTTTCCCTGCAACTTGTATAAGCCACTGTCATTAGTAGCAATCCAAGTATGATTATTTCTGTCCTGCACAATATCCCTGATAATTGATTTCCCGGGACCTCCTTCCTGATCTAAATAAGTAAACTGGCGACCATTATAAATGGTTATGCCTGATTCTGTGCCTATCCAAATGTTTCCTTCATTATCGGTATATAGTGCCCTTACATAATTATTTGGAAGACCTGATTCTTCCTTGTAACTAATAAAGGTATATCCGTCGTACCTGACAACTCCACCCCCCAATGTGCCCAACCAGAGATTACCATGCTTATCTTCGCATATGTCGGTGATTTCCGATTGTGTCAGTCCATCTTCTACAGAGAAGTTTTGAAAGTTGTATATTTGGGCATAGCTAATCAGAGATATAAACAGGTAAAATACTAATATTGCAACTTTATGCATAGAGTTGAGATGCTATTCATCTTTAAAAATAAATATTCCCTACAAATTATGAATGATGTGAGTAACTTATTCATAAGAATAAGAAAAAAGAATAATTCCTTCCTAGTAATATTTCCAATAATTTTTTATGTAATAACGGGAATATTTTCCTGTAAATCGGATGAATCTGATACTAACGCCTGTTTGTACAACATTTTGGCAATTTTGGCGCACCCCGACGATGAAACACTAATAAGCGGAACATTGGCAAAACTGGCGGCCAAAGGCTGCGATGTAACTGTTGTATATGTAACCTCAGGAGATGACGGACCCGATATGACGGGAAGGAATTTACACGGTACTGCTTTAGGAAAAATACGGGAACAGGAAGCCCGGAAATCGATGGATTATATTGGTATAGAAAATCCCCCATTATTTTTGAAATTACCCGATAGCTTCGTCAGTGCGCATATCGATGAATTGGTTGCGGCTCTGGCAGAAGTCTTTGTAAATGCCAAACCCGATGTGGTTATCACATTTGGCCCAGATGGTATTACTGGTGATCATGATCACATTACGACAGGTTTTGTAACCGATTATGTATTCGATTCAACAAGAATAGGAACTGTATTACTGCATATGGCCGTATCACAAAACCTGAAATATGTTATACCAGCAAGAGTTCCTGTTACATATAAAACCATCGATTTAGAAGTGGATGTGTCAGCATACAGAAAAGCCAGGGCCAGATCAGTCGATGCACACAGAACCCAGTTTAGAAAAATGTATGGTTTAATCTGGCGACGCTATGTACATCGTGTACCAATTGAAGAATTTATTATAGCACGCAATAAGGGTGAAGAGAAAGCATTTCTGGAGTGCTTTGAATAAGTATGCTATTCTCGTTATAGTGCTTTTCTTTTTATATGATGAGCTGAATTCTTTCTTAAGGTTCAATTTCTCGGCAGTTCACAACTGATTTATGAAATTCGTAGGATTCTAATGATTGCGAGGTTTCATAAATCCTACAGACTGATAAGTTATTGGACTGATTTAATGTTTCTCCTGATTTTTCGAATAATACCAGTCAATATATTTATTGCGGGAACTTTATTCATATATTCTTTATACTCATGACCAAATTTTTCAATTAGTAATTTATCTTCTCTACTGGCTCCTATATAAATGAGTAATATTCCAGATATGCCAAGTAAAATAAAAATCCAGTGAGGGTATAATAATGGAGTGGCTATAAATATCGAAAGAATTCCGCCTGTATATTGAACATGCCTTACAATAGAATAAAGTCCACTTGTTACTATTTTATTTGTTTTAACAAAAGATTCTCCTCTGCGTACATCTCCCTCTATTCTAAAATAAATAATCGGGTATATTACGAAGATCATCCCAACGAACCAGAAAATAATTCCGAAATAACTTAAAACCTTAATTTCTTGTGGATTAATAATTTTTAATAATACAAGCGGATTTAACGGAAAACATATTATCATTAATAAATATGAAAGATAATCCAGCCAGGTATGTTTATATTTTTTCTCCATTGAACACTATTTTAAGCTTTCAGAAATACACTTAATTGTTTATGCGAATTATCTTCTCAAACCTCCTATTCCTCTCGTAATTAAAATTTGGGTTACCTATCCGGTTCGCTAATCGATCCCGAATTATTTATTGTTACTATTAACATTTGGAAATGTATAAACAATACCAAATCCGGGTCTTACATCCATATCGATATACTGCACTGTAGCTTCAAGGTATAGTCTATTCAGGAAGGTCCCAAACGAAAGTGCCGGGTAAATGGGTGAATATTTCTGCGATTTTCTTTCATACTTATTTTTTCTTATAAATAATGTGTTCAAACTAATGCGTGGCGTTAATACAAACCTGTAATTATCCTTCAGATTGTAGGAAACCGGTAGAAAGAAATCAGCATTAATAGCGCCTTTGGTTGCAGGATCGAGTCCAATATGAAGCGATCCTAATCTTAGGGTATCTTTGGCAACAACAAAACCGATATCGGTACCCACGGCAGCATTAAACAGGGTCCACTTCCTGAAGAAACTATACTGAATACCGGCATGTAGGCCAAATCCTGTAACAAGATAAGGAAGATGTATATTTAACCGCAAATCGAATTGCTCGCCAAGACCAAACTGTCCTCCAAAACACAAATTGGGAGCAAGTGATAAATTATCCGAATAGTGAATGTCGCCATTTAAAGAGGTCGAATCGATATCCGGGGCCAAGCCGGTGCCTATACCGATAAATCCACAGGCATTGCCTTTGCCAAGTGGTACAGGATCGTTGATGTAAAGGTTATTCGTGACAGTACATGAAGAAAAAACTATAAGTAATATCCAAATCCTGTAAGTGGTTTTTATTGTTGCCATTTTTTCCCCAATATTAAATAAACAGGACGTTTAAAATATAATCCCCCGTTTTTATAAAATAAGTAACCGGAAAGCTTTTTGTCATTTTTACCCATCTCAAGTAGATCTTGTAACTTTATCTTATCAGTGCGGGTTTGTTTTGCGTGCTGTATATATTCATTAATATTCAGATCGACATTCAGTCGAAAATCCCTCTCCTTTTGAATTCCATAATTATTGTAGAGGTTGTTAAATTCAGTTTCGCTTAATGTTTTATTATGACTTATATCAACCAGTTTATCAAATGTTTCAAAGAAATCATTTACATAATCATCTTCATAAGCAACAATATCCTGAATACTTATTTTGCCACCCACTTCACAACATCTTATCATTTCATTAAAAATAAGATCCGGATTTAAAAAATGATGAAATGCTGATTTACACAAAACAACAGAAAAGGAACTATCAGAATAAGGTAATTTTTCAACATCGTCACAATCGAATTCAATATTGGTAAGACCGAATTCTTTTAAGAGCTTATTCGCTATTTCTATTTCCTTATCCGATATATCAATACCCTGTACTCTACGAACTCTATTTGCAATATAAATGGTAAATTCTCCGGGTCCACAGGCAACATCCAAAACATTATCATTTGGTTGAATATTACAAAAATCAAAATAGCGTTGAAGGTATTCTGTGTTTTTCCCGATCCACCAGTTGGCAAAATTCTCAGCTTGTTTATTAAACTGATCTTTGATGATTTGGTTTGACATTTAGGTGCTGATTTATATTGCGTAATCAGGTTACCTATATAACAAACTTACCCATTATTTATATATCTGAAATAACTTATATGATTAAAACTAATTTAGATATAACATACCAACTTGGATTCTAATAACAAAGAAGGGTAGATAAAAACTGTATGCACCTTAATACTTATCAGATGCATACTATTAGAAATATTTCATTAACAGTTCTTACTAATAGCAACTTATTTCAACTTATATTTTTAATTGTTGGATATCCCTGTTTTTTCCATTCCTGAATACCTTTAAACAGGTGATAGAGGTTTCTAAATCCCAATTCTTTCATCTTATTAAGTGCTATTCCACTTCTGTGACCTACATTACAATATAGTAAGTAAACTTTATTCCTGTCAAATTGGTTTACCCACTCATCAAAATTCTCTGAAAACACATCATAGCAAATTGAGTTCTCAATATGTTCTTCATTATACATATTATCGGTGCGTAAGTCGAGTATTATAAAATTTGAATCATTTCGATGTTCCTGAATTAATTCAAATGCTTGCTTACAAGTAATATTCTCAGGTTGTTTTTTTTGTGTTATTTTACAATTAAATACAACCAGTAAAAGGATTATGCCTATTATTAAGTTTTTCATTGAATTATGTATTAAAGTTAATAAGTGGCTATTTGCTTCATTTTATATCATGTTCGAGATTATGGATCAAGTCTGAATATTTTGCCCTTTTACTACCAGAGCTTACCGACATTGGTATTGCCAAAGCTTCAGCTATTTCTTCTTTTGATGCTCCGGCTTCTCTAGCCTTTTTATAATGCCACTCTATACAGGGAACACAGTCGGCCATTACCGAACATGCAATTGCTATCAATTCTTTTGTTTTCTTATTAAGAATATTCTCTTCGTAAACTTTCTCAGAAAAATTATTAAACAATTCGTTAATTTTATTTAGTAAAAACATAATAACCTCCTTTTTAAAATTTTTATTTACCAACACTCAAAGTTCGGCAGCTCCAATAAGCTCGTATATTATATAAATAATTTTTCAGCATAAATTTTTTATACATTTGCAAATGTATTTAATCGAAATATTAAAACATAACGATATTTTTCGATTACTAATATCGAATATTTCGATAACTAGATTATGGAATTCCGAGAGCTTAAAACATTTCAGGTAGTAGCCAGTTTACTGAGTTTTAATAAAGCTGCCAATGTTCTTCATCTTGCTCAGTCAACTGTTTCTGCACAAATACGCTCACTAGAGAACAGCTTAGGGAAAGAATTATTTCGCAGAACAGGCAAGACTATAAGTCTTACTCCCGCCGGTGTTAAATTATTAACCTATACGCAGCGGCTCGTAAATATTGAAAAGGAAATTCAGAGTATCCTGGGAAATATCGATGATAAATATGGAATTCTAACTATAAAAACACCTCAATCCGTAAGCACTTGCTTCTTACCGGAAATTATAAAAGAATATCAACTTATGTTCCCTAAAATAGGATTTGATATCGATTGGTGTACAAGCTTCAATTTAGTGGATATATTTAATTCCGGAACTATCGATTTAGCTTTTCTCATCACTGAGCATTTTGAAGATAAAAATCTACATATCGAAGAGCTTACAAAAATAAAACTGGTTTTCGCTGTGAATCCACAGGATGAACTATCGAAAAACAAAAAAATAACTATAAAAGACTTAAATGGTAAAACGTTACTATTAGCTAAATCGGAATGTAATTACAAAAAGATATTACAGAAAATGCTTATTCATTTCGATGTTAAACCTGAAAAAATTATCGAAATAAATAGCTTGGATGCTATTAAACGGTTACTTATACTTAGAAACGGAATTGCATTTTTACCTGAAATGGTAATTACTCCGGAATTAAACAACGGATTACTGAAGACACTCCAATGGACTGGAAAGGATTTCGATGCAAAATTAGTCATGATTTGGTCGAAAGAAAGGCATATCTCTGAACCGCTTCAGGCTTTTATGATGATGGTAAGAAAAATGACATAATTTATTTATAAAGTTGACGTATGAACTCCTAAACTCAGATTATTGATGAACTTATAGTAGTACAATATTTCTAAAATTTAGTATTATACACCCGATTATTTTAAATTAACTATAATATGTTCTTCTTCTGCCTTCGATACCATTCTAATGCTTTTACATTGCTGCCACAAGTTTGCATACTGCACCATCTACGTCGGCCATTCTTAGATTTATCGAAGAATAACCACCCACAATTCGGACACTCTTTAATCCTGTCATGCCGACTATCCAGCAATAACGAATAGGCATCCATTATTATGGGTGCTATAAGAATGCGTAAATCATTCTTTTCAAAATTCCATACTTCGTTGAATCCTTCCTTACTTTTTTCGAGTTGCAGTTTTGATAAATAATAGGGTAGTCTTCGATTAAACTCAACCATATCCTGAGCCTGAACATCATCATTACGACTAATTTTACTGAATATCCTGTATAACAATTCCCGCAAAGCATAAGCCTCATTATATATTTCATTTATTATGCTTTGATGAGTTTTACCATAATTTCTAAGAAACTTGTGTTGATTTGTATCAATGATTTGTAAGTGAAGCGCCCAGTCAATCAAATCGTCTACTGTTTTTAAATAATCGACATAGTTCCTCGCAAACCGATCATTAACTGTATTAATATAATCGAGGCAGAGTCTGCCTCCGTCAAGTCTGATTTTAAATATTTTATTATTTTTTACCATTTAAATTGCTTTTAATGGTAAAATATTTATATCTTTACCATCTAAATGTATTTTGAAGGTAAAGTTAGTACTATTTATGAAAAATTAATGAATTACTTATGCCTAATGGAATCATTCAGGAATAAATTATGAAACCTTATTTAAACAATTAACTTCAATACTATGATAGCAAGAATGTGGCATGGTAGTGTACCTAAGGAAAAGTCGGATCAATATTACAAATACTTACTTAACAAAGGGATTAAAGATTATTGTAAAGTATGCGGAAACAGAGGGATCTATCTCCTCAGACGAGAAGAAAAAGATATAAGTCACTTTTATACTTTAACCATTTGGAATGATATAGAGGCAATAAAAGAATTTGCTGGCTGTGATTATGAAAAAGCAAAATACTACCCTGAAGATAGCCTGTATCTTACCGAAATGGAACCGAATGTTTCCCATTTTGAAATACTGGAAATATCCCCTGCAAAAGATTTAATCGATCAACAGGAACAATTCAGATACGAATTATTTCATCGTAAACCTATTCTCTTCTATAAATAATGAATCGCAGATGCTTCCGATAACATATTAATAGACGAATATATATTATTGATAACTTATTCAATCAGAATTTTTTCCGAAATAACCAGACCATTTACATGCTTTAACATTAAAATATATACACCCTGTTCTAAATCAGATATGTTGATTTCAACATTGTTACCGGTAATTAAACTCTCTTTAACTTTTTTTCCATCGGTTGTGAGCAGCGTATAACTTCTTAAAGTATGATTCTCGGGTAACTGAACAGTGAAATAATCCTTTGCTGGATTTGAATAAATCAGTACGTTGTTGTAGTTGTAGATTTCAATAGAATTATCCGGTGATTCATCTATAAATATAGTCACTAAGTTTTCAGAGAAAGCACAATTGTTATAACCCCTGATAATTAATTCGTAAAAAGGTGTCGACTCATGATCTAAAACCTGATTATTATTTACCCTGATTATACCAGATAATGAATCGATAGAAAACGCATTGTCTATATTTCCTTCAATTATTTTATAATATAAAACATTATGCCCTGAGACAGTATGTACAATGCTATTATTTTCTGCATTTTCATTAATATGAACAGTAGCACTTTCAACGATAGGCATAACATCTTCCGGTATGAATTCAAAGGCTCCCATATCAATAGTATCGCTAATGCAATCCACTCGTGGTAAACCGGCTAAATCAGTTTCATTATACGACATCCCGGGATTACCAGAATTAATGCAGGGTGATGATGTCTGCAATGTCCATTCAGCTTCAAAGCCGTTATATTCCGCTCCGACAACTGCCGAAGGTACAACGAAAAGTGGATCACTGTTTATATTACCTATTCCCATATAACCACCAGCGATATCGGAATAGGCAGCGATAATATCACCATAAATCGATGAATCAGAATTACTCGCTACATTGCCCCACACAATTGTATTTATAACCGTATCGGAATAGGAAACATCCACTAACGAGTAAATACCTCCACCTGCATCAGTCGATAGGTTATTAGTAATGGTATTATTCAGAATATACGAATTGGTCGATTCGAAATAAATTCCTCCTCCTTTATTAACTGCCGAATTATGCAAATCAAATTATTCTCAAGGAAAGTGTTATCAACATCCGTTATATGAATGCCGCCTCCAAATCCATTACAGCAATTGTTTGATATGATCGAACTCCCTATATATAAGTTGCCTCCCCAATTCATATACATACCACCTCCTATACCCGCAACATTATCTGAAATCTGACTTCCAATAAGAATAAAATCACCCTGAGCATACAGACCACCTGCCCAGCAACAACCCGTTATGGAATTATGGTGGATTTTTGAGTTTAGTAATGTTACACCTAATCCGGGTTGCTGATTAACAATATGAACGCCACCGCCTATAGCATATGCCCTGCAATAGCGAACTTCTAATCCATTTATATATATCTTGCTGAAACCCCATATATACAAACCACCTCCACTTCCTTCAGGATTACCATTGGGAACACCCCCATCAACTGATTTTCCATATTCGATAACACAATTCACAAGCCTCGAAGAATCATTCGATGCCAATGTTTGATCAAACCAGATACCCTTCCACCCAGTATCGGTATTATTATAGTAACCCGCTGTATCGATAACAGTAAAAAATATTACATCATTTAATAATCCTTCGACCCTGAGCGTTCCTTTAACATCGAGTTTATAATGACCCGTAAATACGACCTCTACACCAGCTTCGATAGTCAGGGTAGAATCGTTAGGAATAGTAATATCGCCATTTATGTGATAAGGTGAATTTGCTTTCAACCAGGTTCCATACACATCACCACCAGGAATTTCAGTTAGAGCAGTCGCGTTCAAGCTAATACATGCCAATGATATAAATAACAAGTGAATTATAACATCTCTCTTTTTCATAGGAAGGATTTTGGGGTTTAATATTTTATAATCTGATACGATTCAAAGAAGTTTAATAATGTGTCAGTTATGCTTAACTGACCAGCAAACATTTTAATCTAGTGTAAGATATGAAATAAACATGTAAGTCGATTCGACAATCGAAGTATATTTAGCTGATTGCACATGAAGTCTCAGAGTTGCTACTCATTATATACAATTGTGAACTTCCGTTAGAAAAAAATCTTTGGTTAGCTGGTATTTCAGAATCCTTTTGATCCGGGATAATTTTGAAACAAAAATCCGCCTTAATATTACCTTAAATGAATATAGCGTAAGCTAAGAATCGCTGTTGGAAACAGTTATTTAGCAGTAATCTCTATATTTAAACCAATTATATTAAGTAACAAATAAATTTGCTTCTCTGGGTGTAAGCTCCTCGTGGAAGTTGTCGATAGTTTTTCTTTATTCTTCATCGACAGGTTAGGTTTACTTGTAATTTACTTAATCCTTCATTAGGTAGAATATGTGGTATATTATTCAGGATTACAAATTAAGCATTTCTAAATTTACTATTAACATATAAACTAACTTCGACATTTATATATTTCCCTTAATGATTATAGATTAATTTTATTTTTGTAACTATAATAATTATATACCAATGGACAAGGTAGAACAAATATCAAAATATCTTAAAGCAATTGCTGATCCAACACGACTTAAAATCATTAAACTACTAAATTCAAATAAACAACTTTGTGTAAATGCAATAGCTCGTCAACTTAACCTTACCCAATCTGCAATATCACAACATTTAAGAATTCTAAGGCAATTAAATCTTGTTGTCGGAATTAAAATGGGGTATCATATTCATTACCAGGTTAATAATAACGAAATGACAAAGTTATTTGCACTTTTTTCAGAAATTATTTCAAAAAACTAGAATAAAACTTTTTTTAATTATTTATATTAGTATATTTGCATATACTTATTTAAGTATTTTAGCATTTACTTAATTAATTTACTAACATTTAAAAACAATATGATGTGCTGTAATTCAAATCTACAAAAAGGTATGGGCCAATGTCAGGGTAATTTAATTAATCATCCTGCACTTTGGAGTAAAAAAAAGAAAATCACTTTACTGGAAGAACATTTAGAACGGTTGGAAATACAAATAACCGAGACTAAGGAAGCTCTTGAAGAACTTAAAAAGTAAGTCAGGTCCCTGAATTACATTCAATCGGAAGTGTTTCAATATTATCGATATTGAAATAAGTTAGATTTTTTAAGAAAGGAAAATACAACTACTATTTTCTGTAAATAGTAGTTGTATTTCACATTTTAGGTTTATTCACGAACACATTCGAATAGGTGGTAACTTAACAGTTATTTCCTGATTGTATGAATTATATTTAAGTCAAAATATTCACAATAATATAAGTATTAATAATACAGTTAAATAAACAATTTTTTACACGTTACATTTTTACGACATGAAAAACTTAATTATTATTTTATTCATCTTTAATTTATCAAAGTTTTCAATAGCCCAGGTAGAAGAAATTAAAAGTAGTATTTCAGGAAAGGTAATTGACATTGAAACTCAGCAGCCTTTACCTTTTGTAAATATTCGGCTAGAGGGTACAACCGTTGGCACTATCTCTGATGAGAATGGTAATTACACAATTCAAAAAGTTGTTATAGGTAGATATACACTTATAGCTACGATGATTGGCTACGAACAGGCAATTTTCCCCGATATAACAGTTATTCCTAAACGCATTACTAAGATAAACATCTCATTACAGCCAAGCTACACACAACTTAAAGAAGTTGTGGTACGACCTGGTTACTTTAATTTACCTGACGAAATGGCTATAAACAGTATTTCCTCCATTAATGCTAAGGAAATTAAAAATACGCCAGGTGTACCCGATATGTTTAGGCGTTTACAAGCAGTTGCTGGTGTAAACAAACAAGCCGATAATTCACCAGTTCTGATAGTTCGTGGCGGTGCACCTGACGAAAATCTTACATTAATTGAAAACATAGAAATATATAGTCCTTATCACTTTTCTTCGTTAAGTGGAGGAATGGCAGAAGGTGTTAGTATTATCCAGCCAAAAATAATCAACGATGTCACTTTTATAGCGGGAGGCTTCAATAGTCAATATGGAGATAAACTTTCTTCAGTTACTGAAATTCACTTACAACAACCATCGCAAAACCGTTATAATACAGATATTACCATAGATATGAGCGGATTTGGCGCTACTGTAAGTGGCCCTATCACGCAAAAATCCTCATGGATGATTAGTGGTCGACGGAGTATTTATGATTTGATGATGAAATTACGTGGCAAGAATTATTCCCCAAGAACTACTGATGTGCACCTGAAATACATTTTTGAACCTAATAAAAAACACAAATTCACCTTATATGGAATGTACGTAAATGATGACCTTAAACGTGAAAAAAACGAGGATGATGTTGGGCTTGCAGATCAATTGAAATACAGGAATATTTCTAAAACAATGAGTGCCCTGGGTTTAACATGGAAATATTTATATACAAAGAAGGGGTATCTTCAAATAATCCCATTTGTTAATGTGAACGATTGGCAGTTATCAGAAGGAAGGATAAAAGACATCTCTGATTTAGGACAGGAAAACAATGAAGATTATTTTGGAATAGATGCTTTTACTGCATACAGGTTTAACAGGAAACACAGGTTAATATTTGGAAGCCAAATAAAAATGTTGAATGTATCTTATCAAAAATGGTCAAAAGGGGATACGTTATTAAATGGATTAATACAACAAGCGTTCAACGTAAAATTTGGTCCATTAACATCATATAAAGCTGCAGTCTTTTCTCACTATTACTATTCTTTAACTAGCTGGTTAAAATTAAATGGAGGAATACGAACCGATTATTTTGATTTCACAAATGATTTCTCCATTAATCCTCGAATGGGTTTACAACTTAGGCTATCCAACAAATTAAATATCAGTGCTTCTTATGGAATATACTCACAGTCCCCTCCTTTTTATAAGATTTTTCTCGATATAAGAAATTCCGAATTAAAACAAAGCGAGGCTACTCATTATATCGCAGGAGCAGAATATCTTATTACAAAAGATATGCAAGTTAAAGTTGAAGTTTTTTATAAAGACATGAAAAATTTATCTTATAACCTATCTGATACAAGTAAACTTTACTTCAGTAATGGAACAGGTAATACAAAAGGAATTGAATTTAGTTTAACAAAAAAAATGAGTAAGGATCTGTACGTTTTACTCAATTATTCATATTCAAAATCAATCCGCAAAAATGGCAATAGCAGTGAAGAATATAATTATGAATATGATAGCCCTCATATAATTAATTTAATGTCTACATACAAGCTTGGAAAGTGGTGGGATTTTAGTATTACTTTTCGTTATTCGACCGGATTACCGTATACACCTTATGATCTGACAACAAGGTATCAAGTTAATGGCAAGTGGTATTGTGAAAAAGGTGAAAAAAACTCAGAAAGATTACCAGATTATTTTCGAGTGGATTTAAGGGCTGATAGACGATTTATTTTTAAAAAATTCAACTTGTGTGCCTTTATCGAAGTCTGGAATTTAACAAACCATGAAAATGTTATGAATTATGAATACTCTGATGATTTTTTAACTAAAGAACCAGTAATCCTATTCTCCATGATGCCTATGATTGGAGTATCATTTGAACTTTAAGTGCCAGACTCCGACTTAAAGCCTACGATTAGCAATATATGCCGGGCAGAATTTCAAAATTATTTCCTATAAGGATGCAGAAAAGTAGATTTGAAATACAAATGTTTAAACATGCTGTATTCCCCGTATGACCTATATAGAATTTTGTATTACGATTTTCGATCTTCTATCTCTTTATTTATTTCCTGCTAGGTTTTTAATGTTCCATTGGATAGGGTAAAGCATGGATCTGATAAAGAGAGTTAAAGCATTATTGCTGTAGATGTCAGGTTTTTAGCGTGACACAGCAACCAGGATTATTATTTTACTAGATTTGGGTTATATTCAGTATATAATTCTTCATCCGAATAATATAAACGAAAGGAAATAATGAAAGGTATAGTCTGTTTTTTATTTGCCATCTATAGTGTGGTAGCGCAAACACCTTCTTATACTAAGGCCACCAATGAAAAGGCAGAAAGTATAGAAAAAATAAAAGCAGTTGTCGAGGAAATAAATCATTTAAAACTTAGAAAAACCCGATACGAATTAACTCCATATTACCTTGATACATATTCCGATGAACAGGGGAAAATAAGAAAAGCAATTATGTATGGTGGTTATCCTGAATCAAATCTTTTAACCATAGAATACTTTAATGAAGAAGGTAATATTTGCCATTTGATTTTTGAAAATGGCGATGCTGAAGAAAGAGGCAACCATTGTTCTGAAAATACCTATATGTATCATCATTGTGGTAATACGTACTTTGCTAATGGGAAAATGATTTTCCTTGAGTCAAAATATTGGTGTGGCGATGGAATTCTGGTTTCGACAAATACTATAATGCTCGAAGAGAGTAAATATTTCAATGACGGATATCACATAAATACGCAAAGAATAATGAAGTTACTGGCTGAAAGAGAAAAAGATACTTCCGTTAACCTTGAAATCATGAAGTCAGAAAAACTGTATTATTTTTCCGAAGATAACCTTCAGATAAATGATTATGTTGTAATTAATACGAATGATGTAATAGTAAGAGAAGGACCCGATTTTAAAAGTGATAAAAAAGAAAAATATGACACCGGGATGTATGTTAAGATAATAGACACAGGAAACCCGGAAACGATAGAAAAATACGGTACACATAAGTGGTATAAAATTGAAGACTCAGGGTATAGAGTTGGCTGGATTTTTGGCGCGTTTATCGAACCTGTGTATCTTGAATTTGAATAAAACTTCTTTTAATAAATTGTTGTTCCCATGCCTCAGTGTATATTTATTAAAAAGAGTATAAATAATATTATATACTAGTAAATCTTGA